>JAPUES010000031.1 GCA_027492445.1 Sporomusaceae bacterium
TCTTCTGCTACCACCGCAAAACCGCGTCCATGTTCTCCCGCGCGGGCAGCTTCAATCGCTGCATTCAGTGCTAGAAGATTGGTTTGCTTAGCAAGATTGGTGATAGTATCTATAATATGAGATATTTGCTGGGAATACTCATTGAGCTCTCCAATGATTTGGCTAGACTTCTCTGTCTGCCGTTTAATATTGCCCATTTTATGTACTGATTCATCCACCTTCTTACGCCCATTTTCTGCAGCGAGCAAGGTAATTTCCGAGTTTTGGCAGGTGTTTTCAGCCTTTGTTTTGGCTATTTGTATAAGACTCGATAACTGTATCAAGGTTTGAGATGCGGTGAGCATCGATTGATTGCCTGTATCTGCTTCTTGGGATAGGTTCTGCATATTAGCTGAAATTTCACCAGTGGTTGCCGTTACTTCTTCTGTAGATGCCGCCATTTCATCCGCTGCCCCAGCTAAATGCTCGGAGGCCGATCGAATATTAGTAATCATCTCCACAAAGTTTTTGTGCATAATGCGTATGGAGTCCGCGAGTTCACCGATCTCATCCGTAGTTCTCACTTCCACGTCATTACGCAAATCTCCATTAGCATATTGATTGGCAATCTCCGTCACAGCAATAATGGGCTTACGAATCATATTGGTCAGGATTACGGCAATTGTTATCCCGAATAGTAATACGAATAGGCTAATAATTGAAGAAATAACCATTACGCTGTTTGCCTCTGATTGACTCTCTTGTATGAAACGCTTTGCAACATCCGCATTGATATGAGAAAAACCTTCTATTGTCTTTTCAATATTTTGTGACTGGGCTGCAACACTTTTGGCAATTTGACTTAGCTTTACTTCGTGTTCATGTGCTTTCTCTAAACTGCCAGCTATACGTTCCCTATTATATGCTTGGGCAATGGGTATAAACTCTGTCATAATCACAGTTTTATATTTTTCAGTTTCATCGATAAGAGATTGCACCTCTGCCTTTTTTTCACTTCTTGCCATTCCAAGCAATTCTTTCTCTAGGGCTAATACTTGATCAAAGTTACTTTCTACCTTGCCAAGATACGCTTCATCGCCATAAGCAACATAGGCCCTTATTCCTGACACCGTTCCTTTATATTGAATCTCAATCTTATCAGAGAGTTCCATCCGAGCATTTGCTGCACCTATTTGCACTAAATCTTCATTAGTACTACGTAAGGAAATTAGCGAGTAGACCATCATGAATATTATTAAACCAATTATTACTCCAAAACTTAGAGTAAATTTAGTACCTATCTTCATCTTTACATCATCACCTTTTGCAATTATATAGTTTAACGAATTAGTACTTCTAGCCCTGAGGCATCGTCACGAAAATCTCCTTTCGCAAGAATCTCCTTCAGCGTTTCCTTAAAATCAATATCATTCGAAATCGGTTGTGCCAGTAGTTCAAAAAGTCCATCGGTTAAAAATAGAAAGCTTTCACCTGCAGTAAACTGGTACACGCCTTGTTCAAAAACTTCGGTCTCGTTGATTCCTAAGAAAAGACCTGGAGTCGTGATAACCTTTACCCCTTGACTATTTTGAATAATAAAATGATTAATGCCACCAGCAGAATAAGTGAGGGTATTGCACTGATAATCAAACTCAAACAAGAAAACGCCTGCAAAACCACCACCTGCAAAAAACCGCATGACCTCTTTATTTATCCATGCTATCTTTTCATTAATTGGGATATTGTGTGCAACTGCCCTGGCAAAAAGATATTTTAAGATACCAGTCTGAAAAGCGGTAGAAATACCATGGCCCATGACATCAATTAAAATACCAACTAAGACTTTTTTTTCATCATCATAGGTAAAATCATATAAGTCTCCACTCACATAATTGTAGGGATGATAAATCGAATAGATGCGAAATAACTCCTCATCCAAATCTTTCGGCAGTAGTCTACGCTGAATTTTCCCCGCTAACTCTACTTCGGCCTGCATCTTTAAACTAGAAGTTAGATTTCTCACCACCGACGCAAAAACCATCTCTCCATGAAAACTCATATAACGAGTACTTACTTCCACCCTAAAGATGGAACCGTCTTTCTTTACATGATTTGTTGTAAAAATGTACCCTTTGGCATATCGCTTCGCCGATTGAGCATTTTCACGCATTAAGGCCAAAGACTCATGACTAATATTGGCAAAGGATAGTGTAAGCGATTCTTCCTCCGTATACTGATACATTTCCAATGCCTTTTGATTCATAAATAAAATTTGCCCACCGTGGGCTTTGCTTAGTATTAAAGCATCATTGATCATATTCAGAAGATCTAAGCGTTGACAACTATTACATTTCTCCCTAAATATATCCTCTCCGGAAAAATTCATTTTACTGTCCCCTTACAGGTTATTGCATTTGAAATACTTTATTTAACCTTGTCAATTCAAGTAGCTCTTTCACAAGCCCACTTGCACCAACGAGTGTTACGCCACCCTTCATTTGTAATGCCCTTTTTTGTATGGCAACAAGCACACCAAGGCCCGAACTGTCAATGTAATTAACCGCATTTAACTTGATTACAAAGTGTTTGTGCCCAACCTCCATAAGACTAATCAATTTTTCCCGTAAAATGGCTGCTTCTTCCACATACATATCACCCGATAACCTTACGATAACTTCTTCATGAGTAACTGTAGTCTCAATATCCATAGTACTATTCTCCTTATTTTTATATTTTAGAGCAGTTATGTATCCCATATAGCTTAGGCTATACTAATTTTTTTAGTCAGTGTTATTTCATTGCCCAATCCATTAAGTTGGCACGTATCTACACAATGCTTTATAATCGCCATTCCCCGCCCACCTTCCGCTAAGCAATCCTTTACACCAGGTGCCCTTTGAGTGAGAAATCCTTTGCCTTCATCACGAATGACAATTCTAAGTTCATTAGATACCTTTTCTATTGTTAGGTATACCTTTTTACTACTATCCTCTTTATTACCATGAAAAATTGCATTATTGACTCCTTCATTGATAGCAATAAATACGCGTGCCGCATCTTTTTCGGAAATTTTTACCAATTTTTCCTTGATAGCCTCTCGCAATAAAGAAAATTCTTTTAAAGAAGAAAAACAATACATTTTTCTCACCCCCACATCAGACCCGATTCATAGTCAAGTAAATTACCTTCGACAAAATAATGATTTTCCCTTTGTATTTTCCGTATTATTACAACTACTTTTTCTTGACGTACTAAAATAATCCCTCCTGTCTAATCACAGAAGGGATTTCTCCATCTAGAATGTATTTTAAAATTCAATTTTAATGCCCGTTGAGCGCCATAGATACGCTCTGGATTACCTCTCCTGTATTGAAACCAATATCCTTATTCCCATGTTTATCCTTTCTGCGAACTTCCTTTAGCGCTTTAAAGGAAGCGCCTTTGACCAGCTACCTCCTTGCCGGTACAATTATTCTGCTTTTATCCTTCGGGATGGGTGCACACACTATCCCCTATTTCCACAATCTTAAAGTGATTTCAGGTACGGTTATCAGTAAGGATGCTGTCCCCTTTACGCTATACCTGAATTTTTGCTACGTTGCTGCTTGTTTTAGCTTGGCTGTCCGGCAAAATCAATGTTGATAAGCTACCGGAAACTCTCCTTATTTGGCTCATCAATAACCTGCTGATTGTGAGCATGGCTGAGGAAGTTTTTTTCCGGGGCTTT
>JAPUES010000032.1:0-1391 GCA_027492445.1 Sporomusaceae bacterium
CATACAATCACTTGCGGATTATATTCCATAATATACTTTTCCATTTTCCCAGCTAAATAACGACTAATGATTTTACGACCAAGTAACATTATTTTGCTATCATTACCTAAGCTATAGGCTGCACCATAGATTTGTGGAAATACTTCTAGTATTTTTAGGTAAGTATTTAAAATAACTTTACCTAGAGAAGGATTAAAAAAATCAAAAACGTTTGCCATTTTCGTTACAATCTGCAGATTTTTTTTTGTCAAGGAAGAAATAACAGCTTGAGCGGCCCTTATATGTCCGGCTCCTACAGGAGCACTAATAAATAATATTTTATGATTCATATAACACCACATCATGGCGATCTGCTCTATTACCTAATAATTCTCCAGGAGTTAGTCCTTGATACACCAGCGCCCTAGGATCAATTTCCTGTAAAGGTACAAGCACAAAACATCTTTCATGCAATCGAGGATGAGGTATCTGCAATACCTCATCCTCCATCATAAGATCATGATACACCAGAATATCAATGTCGATATTTCTTGGCCCCCAACGTTCATCACGAATTCTTCCCATTTCCTCTTCCACCTTTAAACATACCCTCAATAACGCAAGAGGCGATAAGCTAGTTGTTATAGAGATGACTCCATTGATAAAGTCTGGTTGGGTGGTTACACCTACAGGTTTTGTTTCATATAATGAAGATACTTTTTCAATCTGTATGTCTTTATGCTGCCCGAGTTTCTCAATGGCAGTCATTATATTTTGAGGTCGATCACCAAGATTAGAACCTAAGCCAATTAGAATCATTCCTTATTTTCTCCTAGTGGTTTCTACTTGAACATAATCCAGTGGACCAGGGATAGCGACGGCTGGTTTACGGATTCGAATGGTAACCTCAGTTGCTATGCTTTTTGCAAGTATCATTTCTGCAATATGAGCACCGACTGCTTCTAATAATTGAAAACGATGATTCTCCATAATCTCTTTAATATTACCATATATAACAGTATAATCAATTGTATCTAAAAGATCATCGGATTTTCCTGCCTCAGTTAAATCCCCACAAATTTCAACATCCACATAAAATCGTTGACCTTGTTCCCGTTCATACTCATAAGCACCGTGAAAACCATAAAACATCATATTTTCTAGTAAAATTTTATTACTCATTATCCATCTCTCCTCATCATTCTATCGGTCATTTTACTAATTCTAGCCATTTCTTTTACATCATGTACTCTGATAATATTACACCCTTTTGTAATCCCTACCGCTACAGTAGCGCCTGTCCCTTCTACCCGTTCTTCGACTGGAAGATTTAGTACTTCGCCAATAAATCTTTTACGGGAAGTGCCTAGCAACATAGGACACCCTAACGACTTAAATTCTTCTAGTCTCGA
>JAPUES010000032.1:1491-3677 GCA_027492445.1 Sporomusaceae bacterium
GGGAAGTGCCTAGCAACATAGGACACCCTAACGACTTAAATTCTTCTAGTCTCGATATTACTTCTAAGTTTTGTTCACTTGTTTTACCAAAGCCAATACCAGGATCTATAATAAATCGTTTAAAGTCAATACCAGCCTCAAGGCCAATATGAATACTAGTTTGCAGGAATTGATATATCTCTGAGATAATATCCTTTTGATAGTTGGTCCCCTCTTGATTGTGCATAATAATTACAGGTACATCATACTGGGCTACTACCTTTGCCATTTGAGCATCATATTGTAAGCCCCATACATCATTGATCATATGAGTACCAAGCTTTAGCGCTTCCTCCGCAACACTTGCCTTATAGGTATCTACTGAAATGGGTACCGAAGAAAAAGAAATAAGTTTTTCTAATAAAGGCGCTAATCTACTTAACTCTTCCTCTGCAGATATGGTTTTATTACTGCCATAGGGCCTTGTGGATTCAGCGCCAATGTCAATAATATCGGCGCCATGTTTAATCATTTCTTCCGCATGGTACAAAGCTGCATCAACCGTATTATATTGGCCTCCATCGGAAAAAGAATCGGGAGTAACATTTAAAATTCCCATAACTAACGTTTTTCCAGGAGTAATTGCTAATGAATGTTTTGGCCAATTATATTGCCTCTTGGGAAATTGTTCACTCCTATCTAAAATCTGCTGAATACCTTTTGCGATAGTAGGCAATCCCCAAGGCTGTATTTTTAGCTGCGCTAAGGCTAGCTTATAGTGCTTTAATGTAGCACATATTAAAACATCCGTATAAGGAGTGCTAAGATCTGCTGTTCCTCTAGCAACAGCTACTTCTCCTCCTTTCGCTAAAAAGGTCTGCTTTAATAGGTTGGCATCCTTGGTAGAAATATTTTGTATCTTGATAACCTTAAACAGCGCTTTATTGGCCATTATATTAATGCCAATCTTATCACACTGTATTTTTGCAAGTTCTTCTTCCGCTTGTTTCAGGTTATATATCTCAATCATTTGTCCATTAAAAACCATTTTTCCTCCTTAAAGAACTCTTATTGTATCACAGCTTTTTTTATGCATTGATAAGCATACAGTAGCTGATTCTTGTCTTGAAAAGTAATATAATGTACCTTGGACTCCTTATCCATAAGCTCTAGTTGTTTTTGGTCTACAGCTACTTTTAATAATAAACTATAGGACCGGATAAACCAGGCATCTGTTACATCCAAGGTATTTTCATATATAAAGAACATATTTTGATCTGTAACAACCACAATCCCTTCTTTATCCTCTTTATAAGCATTAGGAAAAACAGCAAGTACTTGATCTCCTAACCACAAATGTAAGGGCATGCCTTTGATACTATGTTGTGCTTGGTAATGCAAGGTATTAAAATCCTTAAATAATTCCCCAATAAGAGGTTTATCATTAAAATCCCCAGGGATAATACTTATACTGGCCTGTTCTTCAAAAAATACTCGACTAAAAAAAGTTATATCTTCTTTTCTGGCTTTATAAACGATAATATTAGGGATATTATCTACTGCTAGCCGTATGGCAAAAGAACCACGAAGCAAAACTTCCTCTAATCTATCCACCAAACTTTGCTTATTGGACACACCTTTTAATATAATACTATAATATTCAGCATTCCCTAGCCTTTTTATAATCATTTTATAATTTTGCTCAATATTACATTCCATATAATTCTTTTCATCTTGGATATTGGAATCTTGGATAGTTATTTCGTCTGTTATTACCTGTTTGTTCTCTCTAGTATTGGGAGGTGCAAAAAAATCAGCTCCACAAAAAGGGCAATATTTAATTAAGCTAACTTGTGGAATTTGACCACCGCAAAAAGGGCAATATTTAAATTTCAACTCAGACATGGCAATCACCTCATAACCATCTATGAATCTATCCAAGATATTTCAATCATTGAAATATCTACTATTTTACTCTATTACTATAAATACAGCAATCATTTCTTATAATTAGAAAAGCTATTTCTTCTTACATTACATAGAAAACTTAGCCTCTGCCAAGCCTTAGTTGCCCTTGCTTGGAATCGGAAAGTGTTATACTTTCTAATTCCGTAAAGAAAAGACACCATTCAAAAATGAATGGTGTCTTCTTATAAAATGGCTCCTGGAGTAGGACTCGAACCTACGACCGATCGGTTAACAGCCGA
>JAPUES010000033.1 GCA_027492445.1 Sporomusaceae bacterium
ACTAGGCGAGTATGTTCACCAAGCATTTCCTTTAAACGCCCAGGATAAGACATGGAAAGGGACCGAAATCGGGTCAACTGTTCCCGCAAGTTATTAATAATGCCTACCAAGCGCGTATTACGGCTAGCACTATATAAAAGATCATGAAATTGGCTATCCGCTTCTACGATTTTTTCAATTTCATTGTGTTCAATATATTCACCAAGCTGTACTAATAAGCGTTCCATTTGTTCTAGTTCATCATCGGTAATGCGTTCTGCAGCCATACCTGCCGCAAGTACATCTAGCGCCGTACGCACTTCAAAAACTTCATTAATATCTTTAATGGAAAGATCGGATACATAAGTACCACGACGTGGAATCATGACTACAAATCCTTCTAATTCCAGTTTGCGAATAGCTTCCCGCACGGGAGTACGACTTACCCCAAGCTCCTCGGATACTTGAATTTCCATCAACCGTTCACCCGGTTTTAAAACCCCTTCAATAATCGCAGTACGCAAGGTTTCGCATACCACTTCTCGTAGTGGCTGATAACTATCGAGTTTAATCGGCAATAATCGACTTTCCATCTAATCCCTCATTTCTTACTCTGTTTTCGTTACAATAATTTCAACATTGTTGTAACTGCGAAGTTTTTCAGCAATAGCTTCGGCCTGTTTTTTATTTTCAACTAAACCAAAAACTGTCGGACCACTGCCTGACATCAAGCTTGCCATGGCTCCATATTCTCGCATACTCTCTTTTAGTTTCCCAATCTGAGGGTATTCAGGAATGGTTACCGTTTCAAGCACATTACTTAGGCGCTTTGCCACTCCTAATACATCACCTTTTTCTAGGGCTAATTTCACTCCTATGGTATCAGGATGACGACTTTCAGCTTTATCTTTATATTTACCATATACCCAGGCTGTCGAAACACCCATTCGCGGTTTGGCTAATACTACATAACACGGTGGCATGGGTGCTAATGGATGAAGAATTTCTCCTCGTCCGGTGGCTAACATAGTTCCTCCCCTTAAACAAAAAGGAACATCTGATCCTAGTCTCGCTCCCAAGCTTTCTAATTCTTGCAAGGATAACCCTAAGTTCCATAACCGATTGAGTCCTATAAGTACTGCTGCTGCATCCGTACTGCCACCTGCGAGGCCTGCTGACATCGGTATCTTTTTTTCTAATATAATATGTACACCTTGGTCGATGCTATATGTTTCTTTTATTAGCATGGCAGCTTTATAAGCTAAGTTTCTATGATCGCATGGTAAATGAGCGATATTCGCTACAATACTAATTTCACCCGTAGGTCGTTCGGCAAAACTCAATGTATCTGCAAGTTCTATGGCTTGCATAATCATTTCTACTTCATGATATCCATCGGTACGCTTATGGAGAACATCTAATGTTAAATTGATTTTCGCATTTCCTCGCACTGTCAACATCATGAATTAACCGCTTATTTGTTTCACAGCAAGTTCTTCTTGAGCCGTAAATACTTTATCAATATCGAGTAATATAATAAGCCTGTCATTAATCTTGCCAACGCCATTAATATATTGGGAATCAACCGCAACGGTTGTTGGAGGCGGTTCGATGTTTGCCATATTAATCCGCACCACTTCTTTTACGGCATCAACGGTCACACCTACAATCTGGCCACTAATTTCTACAATAATAATCCGTGTTTCATCATCGTGAGAGGTTACCGTCATGGTAAATCGTTTTCTTAAATCAATAACAGGAATAATACGCCCCCGAAGATTGATGATACCTTCCATAAAGGATGGGGTTTGGGGTAGTTTGGTTACTGGTACGAGACGATTTATTTCCTGGACCTTAGTAATAGGAAGCCCATATTCCTCATTTGCTAGTCGAAAAGTCACCAACTGCAATTCTTGTTCTGCTTCAGTATGTTCCATATGGCAAATCCCCTCCATAAAACATTCATCTTGATTATATTCAACATTATAGTGGTGTTTGCCTGCAAATACTAGAAATATTTTATACAGTTCTACATAATAATCTGAGTTTTTTTCAAATTCACTACTATTAATATTCTCACTACTATTGTATATTTCTATACCTTGCACCAACATTTTTTTCTAGCATAGAATAACTAAGGATTTTTTCAGGAGGTAGGTCTAATGAAAATTCGCATTCTTTATTTACCCCACTCCTTACGGAATACAATCTTTGTAGAAAATATCCATCATCCCCTTGTTGGGAAAGTGCAAGAGCTGTTAATGAACCGCAATCTTTTTAATGGTCCTATTACGAATATCTATGACACTCCAACCATACAGGCAATCACTTTATTTCAAGAAGATGAGCATTTGCCGCCAACGGGTATTCTCGATGGTATTACCTACTGCCGTCTCCAAGCAGCAGCCGTCAGTCATCTTCTATCCTTACCATCTAAAAAGAGAGTTGACTTTACTTTGCCGAGAGCTAATATCCTTATTAATAAATCCGCGCGGCAACTTACACTCTTTAATGGCAATGTACCAATGCATCAATATCCTATCGGTATTGGTAAAGCTCAAACCCCCACTCCCTTAGGTGATTACTCTATTGCTGTTAAGATTATGAATCCTGGCGGCATGTTAGGCACTCGTTGGCTAGGTCTTAATTATGACTCATATGGCATTCACGGCACTAACCAACCGTGGTTAATTGGCACTATGGTATCACACGGTTGCATTCGTATGCATAACAGTAATGTGGAAGAACTTTTCACCTTAGTAAAAGTAGGTGCTCCTGTTTACATTCGGAATTGACTTACATAATTTTGCAACAATTTCCTCGACCATCATACAGCGTTTCATCATGTATGCTAGCAAAGCTTCACGTTCAGCATTCCTGGGGAGCCATTCCTCAGGAATGCTTTTTACTAGTTCCTTTAATTCTTCTTCCCTAATTTTGCTAACCTTTGTGGCATAGGTGCTAAAATCCTGGGCGACTAAAAAATATTTAAGTAACCAGCCATAGGCTCGCCAATGATTAACGGTAATTTTATTCACCAATTGGGTTAGTACCTGTGGATTCCATCTTCCCCGTAGGAATAAATGAGAATTATCAATGGCATATAGCACATAGTCCTTATCCTCTTTTCCCACTAAGAGATTCTTGCGGTTTTTTGTCCGATCTACATTGTGAAACATATGATCAAACAGCATTACTCCAGCCATCATTTGTTTATTAACAGCTCTGTGTAATTCATGCTTGGTTACATAGCGATTGCCGTGCACATATTGACTTGCAAAATGCAGTCGTGGTTCTATTCCTGCTCTTTTAAATTCACGATTTTTCTTCCATACCTGTTCATCAATCGCCAGCACGTCTCCAGGCGGAAAACACAGTTCCATCTTTTTACCAAACCAGCAGGCCACATATTCATTTACTAATACCTTAGTACCCATGCAATTATTCTGGAGCTTAACAACATATATTTTATCATCATTGGCACGAAACAATAGTGGTGATGTCACTCCAATTCCTACGGGTCCCAAATATTTCATGGCAATCAGCATGTCTTCACCCTCTTATTTCTCATTACCATAGACCAGCATTGTTCGTCTACGGCACCTTACAGTATATGCCCCACTCCTAAGAAATAGGAAAAATACCGCATAAACTACCTAAAACTAAGTAGTCTATGCGGTATTTTTT
>JAPUES010000034.1 GCA_027492445.1 Sporomusaceae bacterium
CTGTACCTGCGAGCATATTTTTCAAAAATCTTTCGTGCCCAGGCACGTCAACAATACCTACCATGACCATCGGATCTAATTTCATATTAGCAAAGCCTAGATCAATAGAAATACCTCGTATTTTTTCTTCTTTAAAACGATCTGTTTCAATCCCCGTTAAGGCTTTAATAAGCGCTGTCTTTCCATGATCTACATGACCCGCTGTCCCTAGCATAATAAACTTCATTGTATTGCCTCTTGTGCTATAGTCATACAGGCAGTTTGAATGGTTTTCAAATCATTGACGCTAAGGCAACGCATATCAAATAGGATTCTCCCCTCTTGAATACGAATAATAATTGGTAGCGTATACTTTCTAAGTTTTTCCTCTAACTGCGCTGCATTTTTATCCATCGCTATAACGCTCACACCAAAGCTTTCAAAATTCACTCCAGGCAGTGTACCGCCTCCAGATTGGGAATTCAGGGGAATCACGTCAATCTCCCAACCGTATTGAGTGAGTTCCTGTAGCATTTGTGCCAACTTGTTTGCCAGTTCTTTTAATTCTTCCGGTTGTCGACGGAGCATACATTGTACGGGGATATTCTGTTTTGCACTCCCCTCAATATACTCAATCAACGTTCCTTCCAAGGCAACCAAGGATAATTTATCAATTCGGATAGCTCGCAATAAAGGATGGGTTTTGAGCTTATTGATGTAACTTTTTTTACCAGCGATAATACCTGCTTGACCCGATCCTAATAACTTATCACCACTAAAGGTCACAATGTCAATGCCAGTAGCTAAGCATTGCCCAATCGTCGGTTCATGCCATTCCTCCTTATTTATCGGCAATAAAGTACCACTCCCTAAATCATACACAATCGGCAGCTCATGACTGTGGGCTAATGCTACTAGTTCTTTATCTTCTGGCTGGGAAGTAAAACCAATAATTCGATAATTGCTAGTATGCACTTTTAGAATTAATGCCGTTTTTTCATTTATTTTTTTTTCATAATCTTTGATATGTGTTTTATTGGTAGTTCCTATTTCTACTAAGCTAGCGCCACTTTGTTCTAATATTTCAGAAACCCTAAAAGAACCTCCTATTTCGACTAATTGACCACGACTGACAACAACTTCACTCTTGTGGGCCAGTGCTGACAATACCAACAATACTGCCGCTGCATTGTTATTAACGACAATTGCATCTTCAGCGCCAGTTAATAGGCAAAGTTTTTCAACGATGTTCTCGTACCGATTGCCTCTTTTCCCCGTTGCTAAATCATATTCTAGATTACAATAACCGGTTATCACATCTTGCATCATAATCGCCGCCTTTTCCCCGAGAGGTGCCCTGCCTAAATTAGTATGAAGTACAATACCCGTTGCATTAATCACTTTACGCAGGCTAGGTTTGATAAGCGACCGTAATGCCTCCTTCGCCTTCTCTGCTAAGTCCCATTTAGAAATCTCCATATGTGGATTTTGTTTTACTTTATCTCTAGTTTCCTCTACTGTCTTACGTAGAATGTAAACAACAATTTCATGAGAAATTGTTGTAAATTCAGGTTCTTTCATGACTATGTCTAATAAAGAATTGATTGACGGAATATCTCTCATGGTAGACTTTGTAGCCTTCATATTAACCTCCCCCGTAAATAATGTATTATTTCTCTCTTCATCATGTATAACTTTCACGAATATTACCCATAATATTTATACAATATATCGTAGGTGCATATTATTTAAATAGGTAATAGGAGTCAATACATGTTAAATAACATTGTGAACTTTCCGAAGGCAGTGCCTGAATTTAAATTAAATATTAACCAGCCTACTGCCATCTATGATATCGCGACTCACTTGCGAAGTATCATGCACGAAGCCTCTGCTAGAGACCATGACCTGATTATTCTATGTATTGGTACTGATCGTTCTACTGGGGACTCTTTAGGACCTCTTACAGGTAGCAAGCTACGCTCTTTTAACCCTTACCCCCATATTTATGGCACATTAGATGATCCTGTCCATGCTTCTAATTTACAAGATAGTATACAATCTATTCAAACAAAATTTGATAATCCCTTTATCATTGCTGTTGACGCTTGTCTCGGCAGGCTAGAAAGTGTCGGCTGTGTGTCCCTTGGACTAGGTTCCTTAAAACCAGGAGCTGCTGTAAATAAAAATCTTCCCGTTGTGGGAGATGCCTACGTAACTGGTATTGTTAATGTAAGCGGTTTTATGGAGCATTTGGTCTTGCAAAGTACTAGACTAAGCTTAGTAATGAAGATGGCTGATACCATTGCCCATGCTTTTTCTTATGGCCTTCGTACCTATGGGCGACATTAATTAATTACCTATTTATAAATATACCATAGACAAGTACCTAGTAAATATAACAGCCGAAGCTAAAATGCTCCGGCTGTTATATTTACTAGGTACCTTAGTTCAAAAATGTAGCAGGATTAACGGCAGTGCCATTCACTCTGATTTCATAATGAACATGTGGCCCTGTACTATACCCTGTATTACCAAGATAAGCAATTATTTGTCCTTTTTTCACCATTTGTCCACTACGTACTAATCTTTGAGAATTATGACCATACAGTGTAACAATACTATTTCCATGGTCGATTTGTACCGTTTCTCCATACCCAGCATACCACTCACTTTGAATGACTTGACCATCAGCAGTGGCAACAATGGGTGTACCAATGCTATTAGCAATGTCAATTCCTGGATGATAATCTCTGCCACCACCACCACTAGGTGAACTACGCCAACCAAAACGAGAAGTTACCTCTCCTGCAGTTGGCCATATGGATGGTCTTGTTGCTAACCTAGCTTGTTTTGCTAATAATTCTTCTTTAAGTTCTATTAAGCTCTGTTCACGTACTTTAACCGCTACTTGCAAATTATTAACCACATTATTAATATCATTAATATCAAGCTGTACCTGAGGTTCGACTCGCTCATTAGAGGTAATTGGCGGACGCACTAAACCGGCCCTGGATGTATTTGTCGTATCCTCATTGTTAACAATACGTCTTAATTCAGCATCCAGAGAGTTTAATCTTTCCATATCAGCTTGCAAATTAACAGTAGCCTTGGCTAACTGTTCAATTTGATTACTCTGAGCCTCGTTATTTTTCCGCAAATGTTCTAATTCTGTCTTTTCCGCACTAGTTGTCCGCAAGGCTTCTTGATAGTGGAAGACCCCTCCGATCATCAATACCACAAACACACATAATACTGTAGCAATATACTTGCCTGTAACGATTGGTATGCGAATACTTTTTGAACTTTGTTCAATTTGTGGCATACTCATAGCTGTTTTTTCAATTTTACTTTTACTGTTGCTTTTATTCATATTTTTGGTCTTTTTCGCCAAAACATCTCCTCCTTCTATAAAATTCTGTGGTAGTGCAGATATTTCCCACTTCGCCTTTAATCCAGAAAATCCTGCCAAATTATTTTTTTTCTATGGCCTGACGCAAGGCTTGTTTTTCTTCTTCTGTTAAGAAATAAGAAGATTCACCAGAAAGAATTGGTTTGGCATAAGTATGAGAGTCACTACGACTATAAATACTAGAAATAACAATGCCATTATTTTGATAATCGAGCAGCGCAATGGCAAAACTTAAGTCACTACCCATATCGTCAAAAGCATTAAATCGAATGATTCCATACTTTTGTATGCATTTTTTAGAAATACTATCTAATCTTTCACAATCTTTTATCAGAGAATCGATTTTTAGTTGTCCCTGTTTGACTTCTTCAATATGAGCAAGAAGCATTTGTTCAACATTAACGTCTTCCATCCCTTTCATCATTGTACGATATCGCTTATTGAGCTTTGCCAGCTTTACATTAATACTGATGAATATTATTAATGCTAGCAATATCATAATGGTCATTCCCAAAAGTACATATTGCAAATTTCCCATTATTAAATTTGATAAGACTGTTAATTCATCCATTACATCATACCTTTCACTTTAAACTCTATGTATCTGTTATATTATAACATAGCCTAGTAGTATACTACAAAGGCCATAACAATACAATCATTGCAGCAACCGGTACCGCCGGCAGTAAGTTTGCTACTTTTATTACTTTTATTTCTAAGATTAATAAACTTATCCCTAGAATTAGTAGTCCACCAACTGCTGTCATCTCAGTAATCATCGCTTCAGAAATAAGACCACTTAAACTGCTTGCCAAAATTGTAACAAGCCCTTGATAACACAGTACGGAAATACTTGATAAGGCAACACCAATCCCCATTGTGGATGAAAATACAACCGAAGCAACCGTATCTAACATAGCTTTAGCATATAACGTACTTGCATCTCCTGTTAATCCATCTTGTATAGATCCGACAATTGCCATCGCTCCTACACAAAACACTAGGCTACCCGTAATAAACCCTTGCCCTGCATCACCATACTTATTTCCCATACGCAAGGTTAACCATTCCCCTATTTTATTTAATCGTTTATCAATATCGATAAATTCTCCTAGCAGCCCCCCCAGGACGATACTTAGTATTACAATTAGTATATTTTGTGTTTTTAAAGCCATTTGTAAACCAATTAATCCTACAGCCAAGGCTAAACCATGCATTACTGTCTGCTGGTACTTTAGAGGAACATTTTTTTTTAGTACGAGGCCGACTAATGAACCTGCGACAATTCCTACTGAATTTACGAGTGTACCTTTCACTTTATTCTTCCTCTCCCTGCACAATATGCTTTACAGCATGTAATGTCTTCACTATTTCATCATCTGTAGTAAAATAACCTGGACTAAAACGTATAGCACCTGTTTTAAGAGTGCCAAGACATTGATGTGCCCACGGCGCGCAATGTAGTCCAACCCGGCAAGCAATGTCAAATTCCTTATCTAAGCGATGTGCGACTAAACTACTATCCATTTTTGTTATGGAAAAAGCTACTGTACTTGTACGTTCTTGTTGTAGTTCAGGACTATGTATGACTACACCGTCTATTGTCTTTAATCCTTCTAATAATTTTTGAGATAGGTACCCTTCTTTATTGCGAATATTTTCAATACCAATCTCACGAATAAATTGTACCCCTTGCAATAATCCCGCTATCCCTGGTGTATTAGGCGTGCCACTTTCTAATTTATCTGGTAAAAAATCAGGTTGTCTATCATATTCTGATAAACTTCCCGTGCCGCCATAACGCCGAGGAGCTA
Organism: Sporomusaceae bacterium; assembly: GCA_027492445.1. Lineage (GTDB taxonomy): Bacteria > Bacillota > Negativicutes > DSM-13327 > DSM-13327 > CTSoil-075. Next base: position 5,206 of record JAPUES010000034.1, read on the forward strand.
TCTGACAGCCTTCTCCCACATAAAGCCCACCTGTACCTTGCGGTCCTAATAATCCCTTGTGTCCACTAAAAGCTAACATATCAATTTTGCAGGATTTCACATCAATATCTTGACTACCTGCTGTTTGTGCAGCATCTACAATAAAAGTAGCTCCATGCTGAGCTGCTAGTTGACCAACTTCATGAATGGGCATAATTCTGCCATTTACATTAGAAGCATGGCTCATTACAATTGCCTTTACACCTTTTTTTACTATGCTTTTTAGCTGCAGGACATCAAGCTTACCATTTTGATCACAAGGTATAATCTCTACTCTTACCCCTATACTTTCTAGGTAACGCAGCGGACGAGCAACAGCATTGTGTTCCATTGCTGTTGTCACTACCCTATCACCAGGCCTTAATGTACCGAGCAATGCCATATTTATAGCATCTGTAGCATTATATGTAAAAACAATATTAGTAGGGTTATCAATCCCAAATAATGTGGCAAGGGCTTCACGTGCTTCATATAAAATATATGTCGCTGTTCGAGCACTATCGTGCCCCCCACGACCTGGGTTACCGCCACACTGCCGAAGGCAGTTATCAACTGCTTGATAAACGGTCTCTGGTTTCGGCCATGTTGTTGCCGCATTATCAAGATAAATCACTCGAACACCTCCAAAATATCGCTACCGTTTTTTATAAGGCAGCCTCACTTATAATTATTTACCATTAATTTACTTTTCATTAAACCATGTATTTTTAATAAAAGGTCAAATAATGTTTCACGTGAAACATTATTTGACCTTTTATTTAGTTATACAACAAATGTCCCTACATATTTACCCTCCGAACTTTCTTGGGGACCACTCATTATTTCAAGTATCCTATCAAAATCTTCTGGTGAATAGAATTCAATTTCAATTTTACTTTTTAACTTTCCAGGCTTAATTTTCACCTGGGTTCCTAAAATAAGTTTCAATCGATCTTCCGCTTCCACTACAAAGATCCCTTTGTCTTCTCCTGATTTGGTCGATGGTTTAGATTGTTTAGGGGTTTCAAGCAAACGTTTTACCAGTTCTTCTGCATCCCTGGCTGATAAGTCTTCTTCAATAACTATTCCAGCTGCCTCTAATTGTAATTCGCTAGTTTCTAATGCTAATAAAGGTCTGGCTTGTCCCATTGATAATGTTCCACGTGAAACATATTCTTGTACCGTTGGATGTAAATTTAAAAGACGTACCATATTGGCAATCAAGGAGCGACTCCGTCCAACTTTCCGGCTTACTTCTTCCTGGGTTAGGGAAAGTTCATCCATTAACCGACGATAAGCCATAGCTTCTTCAATGGCATTTAGGTTTTCACGTTGAATATTTTCAATAAGGGCAATTTCCGTCATTTCCCCATCCGTATAATCCTTGATAATTGCTGGAACTTCTACTACGCCAGCTCTTTGTGAAGCTCGCCAGCGCCGCTCACCAGCCACTAATTCAAATCGTTCTCCTGCTTTGCGAACAACAATGGGTTGCAAAACACCATATTGAGCAATGGAACTTGTTAATTCCGTTAGTGCTTCTTCTTCAAATACACGTCTTGGCTGAAATTTATTCGGGACTATTTTCCCTGTTGGTATATAAATCGCAATAGGTTGCTCTGCTTCTTTATTTCCTCCAGAGAATAAAGCATCCAGACCCCTTCCTAAACCGCGTTGCGTTTTATTCATCATCAATCACCTCTTTAGCCAAATCAAAATAAACTTGTGACCCCTTGGACTTAGGATCATATGTTATAACGGGTTGTCCATGACTAGGTGCTTCACTAAGACGAACATTTCGTGGGATAATGGTTTGGTATACCTTATGCCTGAAATGATTCTTTACCTCATCCACTACTTGAATGGATAAATTTGTCCGCGCATCAAACATGGTCAATACAACTCCCTCAAGGGATAATGCCGGATTCAAGTTTTTTTGTACTAAGGCAACCGTATTCATTAATTGAGAAAGACCTTCTAATGCATAAAATTCACACTGTATGGGCACCAATACAGAATTAGCTGCCGTTAGTGCATTAATCGTTAACAACCCTAAGGAAGGAGGGCAATCAATAATGACATATTCATAGCTATATTTAACATTATCTAAAACCCTTTTCAGCTTCGTCTCCCGGGACATAATAGAAACTAGCTCAATTTCCGCACCTGCCAATTGAATGGTAGCTGGCATAATCATCAAGTTTTCAATCTGCGTTTTTAAGACAACGCCATCTGCTGGGACATCATTCACTAACACATCATACACAGATTGCTTTATCTTGGTTTTATTAAAACCAAAGCCGCTCGTAGAATTACCTTGAGGGTCTAAATCTACTAATAATACCTTTTTACCAAGGTCAGCTAAACATGCGCTCAAATTAACAGAAGTTGTTGTTTTTCCGACGCCTCCCTTTTGGTTGGCAATTGCAATCACTTTTACCAATTAGTTCACCTCATCATTACACTTTATATACCTTAAGTCATTCCACATGTAATAGAAAAGTTCCTGCCGATAAAAACTTCTCGCCTAAACAAATCCTGGATTCCTCGCTGAGCTACAGCATTATTTTTATGGCTAGTAAAACTTTATCTCAAAAAAACATTGACATTTATGGCATTCTGCTTTATCATAAGTTGAAATTTTATAATTAGCTCTCTTATCTAGAGTGGTCGAGGGACTGGCCCTATGACGCCCGGCAACTGGCAGTAATGCAAATAGTGCTAAATCCAGCAGAGTATAAACAATTCTGAAAGATGAGAAGAAAGAACGGATTACAAAAATAAGTCTCTTTCCTCAAGGAATGTGGCTTATTTTTTATAATAAGGAGGATTCTTATGCCAATTTACAATCCCGCATTAAAACCTCTGAGTATTAATGAAATCAAACGTTACTCGGGCTTAGATAAATATGCAGATTTCCCTGCTCACTTGCTCGATCAAGCTTGTACAGAATCCTATATTTTAGCTCAGCCACAAGCAACGTGGCAGATATATGACTATGATGCAAGTAAAGCCACCATCATGGGTCCTCAGCCTCTTACACTAGAGGCGCCCAAGATAATTCACTACTTATCCCAAGCCGTACAGGTCGCCGTTATCGCCCTGACCATTGGTCCTAAACTTGAAGAACAGGTAAGTCAATATTTTTCTGCAGGAGAATATACTTCTGGTCTGCTCTTAGATGCTGCTGGCACAACTGCTGTAGAGGTTGCCGCTGATCAAGTGTGTGAGCTCATCAAAAAACAAGCCTCGCAACAAGGTTATTTAACACTTCCAAGATTTAGCCCAGGGTATGGTCAATGGGATATTACTGTGCAACCTGCTATTCTACATTTAGCCAATGCTGATGAGATTCATGTAGTAGCTACAGAGTCTTGTATGCTATTACCAAGAAAATCAATTACTGCTATTATTGGGCTTACCGCCAATCAAGGTGATGCCCTTGTTGGCTACACCTACCAAGATACGACTTGCCCTCAATGTACACAAATAAATTGTCTAGCTAGAAAGGATTGAATAAGAATGATATATATTTTTGATGGAGCTATGGGGACTATGTTACATAATGCAGGTCTTCCGACAGGTACTTGCCCTGAATTATGGAATTTAGAAAACCCTACTGCCATAACAAACATTCATAAAAGCTACATTGATAGTGGTGCCGACATTGTCGAGACCAATACCTTTGGTGCAAATCGCATAAAATTATCTCATTATGGCTTAGAGGAAAAAGTTTCTTCCTTAAATACAGCTGCTGTACATGCTGCGCGAGCCGCCTGCAGCCCAAATACAAAAATAGCCGGTTCTGTCGGACCTACGGGGAAATTAATTGCTCCTCTCGGTGACTTGACCTTTGACTACGCCTATGAAGTTTTCTTTGAACAAATTACAGCCTTGCATCAAGCAGGGGTAGATATGATTTTAATTGAAACAATTATTGATATTCAAGAAATGCGCGCTGCTCTCTTAGCTGCTAAAGCAGCTACAACGAAACCTGTTATTTGTCAAATGTCTTTCGAAGCAGATGGTCGCACGGTTACGGGTACCGATCCAGTAACCGCAGCTATTATTTTAGAAGCCATGGGCGCCGATGTTATTGGTGCAAATTGTTCTCTAGGCCCAGCCCAATTGCTGACCATTGTCGAGAAGTTAGCTAGTGTTACAAAATGTCCTATTAGCATTCAGCCAAATGCTGGGATGCCAAAACTCATCAACAACGAGACCATTTTCCCAATGTCTGCTGAAGAAATGGGTACTTGGGCTGTCAAATTAGCAAAGGCAGGCGCTCGCTATATCGGGGGTTGCTGTGGTACAACTCCTAGCCATATTAAGGCTGTAAAGGAAGCTGTTAAAGATCTTTCTATTGAAGAGTTCCCTTGTGTAGAGCAACTCAATAAAAGCACTGCTTTAACAAGTCGCAGTAAAACTATTTATCTTGGTGCTGGCTATCCAACGACAATTATTGGCGAACGTATAAATCCAACAGGAAGAAAACAGCTTGCCGCAGATATTAAAGCAGGGCAATTTATGTCCGTAAAAAAAGAAGCCCTCGCCCAACTTCGTGCCGGAGCTCATGTGTTAGATGTAAACATGGGGGTTCCTGGGATTAACCAAGCTAATGCGATGCACCAAGCCATCCAAGAATTATCAATGCTTGTTGATGCCCCTCTTGTCATTGATACCACTGATCCTGCAGCACTCGAAGCAGGTCTTAAGGCTTACCCAGGGCGAGCTCTTATTAACTCCGTCAGCGCCGAGCCTGAGCGTTTAGAAACCTTTCTCCCTTTAGCAAAAAAATATGGTGCCGCCATCTTATGCCTGCCTATTGCTCCAGGGGGCGTACCAACCACTGCGACCGAACGCTTGCACATTACAAGACAAATTATAGAAGCTGCATTAGCTGCGGGCTTACGTCCTCAAGATTTTGTTCTTGATGCTTTAGTACTTACTGCCGCTGCCGATGCAAAAGCTGGTGCAGAAGTACTTGCGACACTTAGGCTATATCGAGAGCAGCTAGGTTATCCAACTACCATGGGGCTAAGTAATATTTCCTTTGGTCTACCGCGTCGAGACATTATCAATGCTACCTTCTGCGCTATGGCCATCACTTCCGGTCTTGATGCCCCTATCTTGAATCCCTATGACCCGCTTATGCAAGATGCCTTGGCAGCTTCAGCCGCCCTTCTTGGACATGATGGAAATGGTAGATCATTTAGTATGCAGTATGCACCTAACACCTCTCCTGTAGAGACTAGAAGCAGTGAAAAGCCAAAAGATATTATATCCCAAATTCGTCACGCTGTTATTTCTGGGGAAAAGGAAGCAATTATCCCTTTAGTCGAACAAGCCCTTACTGATGGAATTAGTTCTATAACGATTACCGAAGAGGGTTTGACAGATGCCATGAATGAAGTTGGTATCGCCTTTGGCAGTGGTCGCTCCTTTCTGCCACAAGTACTATTATCTGCCGAAACCATGCGAGCCGCCTTTATTACTATAAAGAAAATATTGCCAGCCCATACTGTAACTAGTCTCGGTACTATTGTGTTAGCAACAGTAAAGGGTGATATCCATGATCTTGGCAAAAATATTGTAGCGGCCTTATTGGAAAATAGTGGTTTTACTGTTGTTGATTTAGGCAAAGATGTCTCTAGTGAGGATATTGTAGAAGCGGCCATACTACATAAGGCTGATATTGTCGGCCTCTGTGCCCTAATGACAACGACCATGACACAAATTGATCTTACAATTACAGCTCTTAAAGCCGCAGGTAATACGGCAAGGGTCCTAGTAGGCGGTGCTGTTCTTACCCCCGAATACGCTGTACAAGCTGGAGCAGATGCCTACGCGCAAAATGGTGTAGAAGCAGTGCAAATCGCAAAAAAATTACTCTAGTTTCAAAAGTCATCATATTTAAGGTAATATGGTGACTTTTTTTGGGATTTTTGTCCTATTTTTTTAATTTTCTATAATGAATGCAGGATTTTTAATCACATCTCAAGAAATTACCATTGTATAGCATATCTATAATAAATGAATTATTCAGCTGACGAATAGGTAGGAATAGCATATGAATAACGAAGAAAACCTAGACCAAGCGGCTATTAATGAATTGTTGGCTACTGCAAATAAGGAATTATCGGGACTAGATGTCCAAGGCCCTGAGATTCCAGCCCCAGAAGAGCCAGCTGTTACAGAAGAGGTAGCTGCTACAGAAGAACCAATTGCTCCTATAGCCACGCCAGCAGTTGCACGATTTAGAAAGATATTTTCATCTTTTCCACTGAAACGAATAATAGATTATCTTACCCAAAAAAAATATTTACTATTTATTATCCTGATTGCACTAGCAATGGTATTTGGTGCATTTTTCGGGTATAAAAAGCTTGTCCACACCTCTCTTGCTCAAACACCTTTAGAAACAATCATTCATCAAGGAATTACTTTCGAAGAAAAGAACTTTGTTATCTACGCTGGCCGCGGCGATAAATTCATTGTAAATGCATTTCTAAATGCAGGTATGCCCGTTGATGTCCTGCGAACCACCGATGGTTGGAGCCCCTTAATGGCAGCTAGCTTCTTTAAGAAAACAGAAATCGTTCAATTATTGCTTGAAAAAGAAGCGTCTGTAAACCTTCAGGATTTATACGGAAAGACACCGTTAATGCAGGCTTCTGCTATGGGGGCTGAAGATATTGTAGTGATGCTCCTTGCCTATGGAGCAGATCCTAACATACAAGATAGGAATCGCCGCACAGCCCTCAACGAGGCTTATTCTAAGAAACAGGCTAAAATCGCTGAAATTCTAAAAGAAGCAGGAGCAACGCTCCCCCTCCCTCCCAAAGTCTTAAGGAACTCACCTCAATCACCAACAGGTGGACTCCCCCCCCTAAATACTGAGCATACTCTTCTCTCTATAGGTAAAGCTGGTCCTATTCAAGTAGGTATGCCTTTATCTGAGATACAAAAAATATATCCAACTCTCACAGTAACAGAAAAATATGTTGATGGTCGTAAGAAAAAGGTTGCCCGGATTTATATAAGCGATCAACAAATTCCTTCTCTAGAGTTAGAATTATCAAGCGGTGCAACGAAATTAGTCTCTACCATCAGTACTAACGATGAACAATTTTCAACGGAGAAAAGTATTACTATTAAATCTACGGTTGGAGATATTAGGAGTAAGTACTCCACACTTGAGTTTAGAATCATTGACAATTCTCTGTTTCTTGCCGTTAAGAGCATGAGAATGTTATTCGAGATTGATGTTACTAGTGAAAAGGCCATAAGAGAGTGGCTAAATTCCAACGATACAACTTCTATTCCTGCTGAGACAAAAATCAAAAGTATCGTACTTTACTAAAAAAAGGTCTGACAATAATTGTCAGACCTTTTTCCATTTATCTTATCTCTTTTTAGGAATGCGTAAATTAATATGTATATATTCCTCATCTTGTTCTTGTTTAATCTTGATTTTAAGACCTGTTTTTTTCATTTCACCAACAACATTATTGATCGTATTAATAAAAATTCGCACATCACGAATGACCTTTACCACATTACGCTTCGGCATATTTTTCTCTTCAATTTGTTTGGCAATATCCTCTAAGAACTCTTCAATAAGCTCCTCTGTTTCTCTAACATTAAGAGCCTTTTCCCTAATAATATCTAATACTTCCATCTGTAATCTAGCATCATCTATTTTAAGCAAGGACCTAGCATGACGTTCTGTTAACTTTTCCGTTGCAATAACAGCCCGTACTTCTGGAATTAATTTTAGCAAGCGAAGTTTATTGGCAATAGTAGATTGGTTTTTCCCCATTCTTCTTGCTAATTCCTCTTGGGTAAACTCAAAACTAGTAATAAGTTGTTGAAATCCCTCAGCTTCTTCTAAAAAATGTAAATCTTCCCGTTGTAAATTTTCAATCATAGCAAGTTCTGCTACTTCTTTATCTGTAAATTCTTTAACAATTACAGGTACTTGTTGAAGACCTGCTAATTTGGAAGCCCGTAGACGCCGTTCTCCAGCCACCAGCTCAAATCCATTTTCCATATTGCGAACTATTAATGGTTGAATGACACCATACTCTTGAATGGATGCTGCTAGCTCCTGTAATGAATCATTGTGAAAGACTTTACGAGGTTGATAGGGATTTGGAATAATCTCAGAAACATCAATATGATGAACATTATCTTTATCATCTTTTTGATTAACCTCTTCTGGAATTTCCTCAGCTTTAGCCTGAACAATTATTTCAGGGGCTGCTGAACCCAACCCCAAAAATCTAGCCAAATTTTTCATCTTTACACCGCCTTACTATAATAGCTCAATAAATGGTAATATTCGCCATTATTTAATAATTTCCTCTTATTGCAATTTACTATAGTGGATTTTTTTCAGCTACACCTGGGCGCCGCGGATAGGTCGCCGGAGTTCTTTTTATCTTTTTTATAAAAACAATAGCTCGTACATCATCAAGACCAGGCAGCTTTACATTCTCAATTTTAGCGATTTCCCCTCCTAGGAGTTTTAAGGCACCGCTACACTCTTTTACCTCTTCACTGTACTTAGACCCCTTTAGGGCAATAAAAAAACCTCCTACAGCGACGAATGGCAGACACCATTCACACAAAACGTTTAATCGCGCTACTGCTCGGGATACTGCAATGTCATGGTACTCTCTTAGTCCTTTATTTTTGCCCCCATCTTCCGCGCGACTGTGAACAAATTTAATATCCATGATTCCAAGCTCTTTAGCAACAGCTTGTAAAAATAAAATTCTTTTATTCAAAGAGTCAAATAAAGTCAGTTCAAGATCAGGGCGAAATATTTTAAGAGGCAAACCAGGAAATCCTGCTCCTGTCCCCACATCAATAATCCTCGCCCCTTTTTTAAAAATTGTTTCATCATAACAAGACAAGGAATCAATCATATGTTTTATAGCTACGTCTTGTGGACTCGTAATTGCCGTTAAATTAATTTTTTCATTCCATTCTACTAACATCTGATAATAGACATTAAAATCTTTAATCTGAGAATCTGTAAGTGCCAGAGAATATTCCTGAGCAGCTTTCCTTAATACTTCACCAAATATCACTTTTCTCCTTCCCCTCTCCTCCGCCATTGTTCTAAATAAACCATTAAGATACCAATGTCTGCTGGAGATACGCCTGATATTCGTGCCGCTTGTCCTACGGACAAAGGACGAATATCATTTAATTTTTCCTGAGCTTCTACTGCTAGACCACTTAATTGAGTATAATCTATACCTTCTGGTAAAATTTTCTCTTCTAATTTAGCTGCCCGTTGCACTTGTTCAAGCTGTTTTGTAATATAACCTTCGTATTTGGCAGCAATCTCGATTTGCTGTTGTACTAATCTATGAAGAGCCGGTAGTGCAAAATGTTTCTGCAGCATTTCATAAGTAATTTCAGTACGACGTAATAAATCATATAAAGTGATGCCCGTCCGCAGCTCTGCCGTACCCATTTCCTGCATCTTTACCTGAATCTCAGGTGTTGGTGTAATTAATGTGTTACGTAGCAAAGCAAGGCCGCTAGTAATGGCCTCTCGCTTAATAATAAAGCGATTGTATCGTTCATCACTCACCAAGCCAATTTGTCTGCCCTTTTCTGTTAAACGCAGATCGGCATTATCTTGCCTCAGTATAAGGCGATATTCTGCGCTTGATGTCATAATGCGGTAGGGTTCTTGCGTCCCCTTTGTCACTAAATCATCAATTAAAACGCCAATATACCCCTCAGCACGAGATAAAATAAGCGGTTCTAGTCCTTCAATCAAGCGGGCAGCATTAATGCCAGCAATCAAACCTTGGGCTGCCGCCTCTTCATAACCTGATGTTCCATTCGTTTGTCCTGCTGCAAATAACCCTTGTATTTTTTTGAACTCTAAGGATGGCTTTAATTGGGTAGAATCAATGCAATCATAATCAATCGCATAACCTGGCCGCATAATCTTAACATTTTCCATGCCTGCAATTGTACGCAAAAATTCATATTGAACATCAATCGGCAGGCTAGTAGACATACCTTGCACATACATTTCATGAGTATTATACCCTTCAGGCTCAATAAAAAGCTGATGAGCTTGTTTCTCGGTAAAACGTACAATTTTTGATTCAATGGATGGACAATACCTAGGCCCCACTCCTTCCACAATACCTGTATACATAGGAGCTCTATGTAAATTATTTCTAATAATATCATGGGTTTTCTCATTGGTATAAGTCAGATAGCAAGGCAACTGCTCGCGAGTATCAATATCACTCATAAATGAAAAATTATGAACTTCTTCATTGCCTGGCTGAATGCTCATTTTTGAAAAATCTAACGATCTTCGATCAACTCGGGCTGGAGTTCCAGTTTTAAAACGCATAATGCGAATCCCCAGTTCTTTGAGGGAATCTGTTAGTTTCTCTGATGCCCTTTGCCCGCTAGGGCCGCCATTATAAGCAAGTTCACCAATAATAATCTTTCCACCTAAGTAAGTGCCAGTTGCTAAGACAATACTTTTACCATAATAAACTTCACCCGTCTCAACCTCTATACCATATACTTTATCATCTTTGGCCAATATTTTTTCAATCATTAATTGTTTTACGTCTAAATTTTCCTGATTTTCAATGGTTTCTTTCATAATCAATTGGTACATTTTTCGGTCAGCTTGTGCTCGCAACGCATGTACGGCTGGCCCCTTGCTCATATTAAGCATCCGCATTTGCAGGCTTGTTTTATCCGTATTGATTCCCATTTCTCCACCAAGGGCATCTAATTCCTTCACTAAATGTCCTTTCGCTGGTCCACCAATTGAAGGGTTACACGGCATTTGAGCAATATTATCAAGATTGATTGTTGCAAGCAGGGTTTTTCGTCCTATGCGGGCTGCTGCCAAAGCGGCCTCACACCCAGCATGTCCTGATCCTATAACAATTACATCATACTTTTCTGCAATAAACATTCTACGTCACTCCCCTATTTCCCGATACAAAAGTTAGTGAAAATCTGATCAATAATATTTTCACCTACTGTATCTCCCGTAACTTCCCCTAAATTATCCCACGCATCGCGCAAATCTACTACAACACAATCTGGCGGCATATTATTATCAATTGTTACTATTGCTGACAGTAAATATTTTTTAGCCTGTTCTAGCAAATCAGCTTGTCTTAGGTTATGAATAAACGCTCCCTCTTTTTGCTGAACCTGTCCACTATAAACCATATCCACAATCATCTGTTCCAATTCTTCTAAACCTTGACCCTCTAACACAGATATTTTTAATATTTGGGGGTTAGGTACATAAGAAGCTAACTCATTATTGTCTAAGCAAGAAGGCAGATCACTCTTATTTATTAATACAATGGCTTCTCTCCCAGGTAGCAATTGCAAAACTTCTTTATCTTCTGCAGATAAAGGCAGTGAAGCATCAAGCAATACTAAGATTAAATCCGCAGAGGCAATAAATTCCCTGGTTTTTTCCACACCTATCTTTTCAACGATATCCTCTGTTTCTCGAATACCAGCTGTATCTATTATTTTGAGAGGTATGCCCCCAATATTCACAAATTCTTCAATACTATCTCTTGTTGTTCCCGGCACATCCGTCACAATAGCTCTCTTTTCCTTTAAGAGGGCATTTAAGAGGCTGGACTTACCTACATTAGGCTTACCAATAATAACGGTCTCTAGCCCTTCTCGTAAGATACGTCCCGTTTCCTTAGTCGCTAATAAATGTCTGATTTCCTCTAGCACTGGACTTATTCCAAACTTAACTTCTTGCGCCGTTAGTTCTTCAATATCCTCTTCTGGAAAATCAATAGATGCTTCTAAGTTAGCAATCATTCCTAGAATTTTATGCCGCATGGTACGGATTTTTTCCGATAATGCCCCCCCTAAGTGGCCCAAAGCCATACGAAGAGAAGCATCTGTTTTAGCCCTAATAATATCAATAACAGCTTCTGCCTGAGCTAAGTCTAACCTGCCATTTAAAAAAGCTCTTTTAGTAAACTCTCCTGGTTCCCCTAGCCTTGCCCCATACTTAATTGTCAATTCTAAAATATTTTTAAGAGAAATCATACCACCATGACAATGAATTTCCACCACATCTTCTCTCGTATATGATCGGGGTGCTCTCATGATAAGTACCAGTACTTCATCAATTTTTTTTCCATCCTCTGGATTTATAATATAACCATATGACATTTTCTGAGATTCAATATCCTCAGTTTTTTTTAAATTTATCTCATTAAAAATTTTATCCACAATCTCAATTGCCCTATTACCGCTCATACGAATAATGCCAATAGCACCTTCTCCTGCAGCAGTAGCAATTGCACTAATTGTCTCTTCTTCCCACACCTTAAGACCTCCTAACTCTATCCCTAGTATCAATTATTTTTTCACATGTACTAGTAGATTATTTATAAATTTAATAAGAATAATCCTTATGTTAGTAGCAAAACCCAGTAATAATTAATTATTACTGGGTTTTGCTATATAAAAATTTCTATCTTTTTAATGCAATAACAATTTTACGATAAGGTTCTTCCCCTTCACTATAGGTAACAATGCGTTGATCATTCTGCAGAGCCATATGTATAATCTTACGCTCATTCGAACTCATAGGCTCTAGTACTACCTTTTCGCCACGCCTTTTTACATTATCCGCCATTCGTACTGCTAAACGAGTAAGAGTATCCGCTCGACGCTGCCTATACTCTTCCACATCAAGAACAATTCTAACTTTAGTATCAGCATCACGATTTGCCGTTAAATTCGTCAAATACTGTAATGCATCTAAAGTCTGACCATGCTTACCAATCAATATTCCTAAATCATTACCACGAATATTAAAAGTAGTATTCTCTGACTTTTCAACTTTTTCAATTTGTACTGTAAGTCCCATTAAAGTAAATATATTTTCTAAAAAGTCATAAGCAGTCTGGAGGGGATCCACGGGCTTAACAGTTACCCGCACCTTTGCTAATTTTGTACCAATTAAACCAAGAAACCCTTTACTTGGAGTTTCTAACACTTCATAATCAATGCGGTCCTGACTTACGCCAAGCTCACTTAAAGCTAAAGCAACCGCTTCTTCAATGGTTTTACCACTTTTTTCCACAGAAGTCATCGTGTTAATGAGCCTCCCTTATTTTTGAGCTACGCCACGGTACATAAACCACTGTTGTAAAATTTGAAAAATATTACTCATAACCCAGTAAAGTACAAGGCCCCCTGGAAAAGTAATACTTATATAACCGATAAAAATCGGCATTATATTCATCATCATTTTTGTTTGCTGTTTCATATCAGTGCTTGTTTGTTTTTGCTGAATATAAGTAGTCACAGCTGACAATATTGGTAATATATATATAGGATCGGGCTGAGACAAGTCAGTCATCCATAAGAAACTTGGTATATGAGCGTATTGGTAATCACGAATGGCAAAGAAAATCCCCATAAGAATAGGCATCTGAACAATAAGAGGTAAACATCCTGACAAAGGATTTACGTCTGATTCTTTGTATAGGATCGCCATTTCTTTATTTAATTTTTCAGGATTTCCTTTATATTTTTCTTGCAATTCCTTCATTTTAGGTTGCAAGTCTTGCATAGCCTTCATACCTTTAATTTGTTTAACTGTTAGTGGATATAATACTACTTTTATGGCTAATGTGAGTAAAATAATCGCCACACCATAATTGGCCATGCCTAGAGAAGCCGTTATACCATAAAAAAAAGTTAGTAACTCTTGCAGAAGACCAATAGCCCAATCGAACAAAAATCTCACGTCCTCAATATTAATTTAATAATAACTACCATCTATGAAACTTTTTGATTATATTTATAATTCTTACTTAAAAATTGCTTATCATAACAATTTTATCATATATTTCAAATAGGATCATAGCCACCAGGATGAAACGGATGACACCGTAAAATTCTTCCCACTGCCATCCTTCCGCCGCGCAATATCCCATGTTTTTCAATTGCCTGTAATGCATATTCAGAACAAGTCGGCACAAAACGGCAAGTAGGTGGTTTTAGAGGAGAAATAAATAAACGATAACCTTTAATCATCAATATTATTACTTTTTCCATTACAACTACCTACTTAGCCAATATTTTTGCCTTACTACACAAATTAACAAATGCCTTAGCAACAGTCATGCAATCAGATTTTATTGCAGCTTGTCTTCCAACCAATACTAAATCAACCCCAGTAATTAATTGGGATTGATTTAAACGATAAGATTCTCGAAGCAATCGCTTAACACGGTTGCGTATTACCGCACAACCTAATTTCTTGCCTGCAGCAAACCCTATTCGGCGTGTATTTTCATTATTTGGTAAAACATATAGTACAACCATACGATTGGCATATGACTTACCTAATTTATATACAGCTTGAAATTTCTTATTTTTGTGTAATATCCCTTGTTTCGATAACTTATATATCACAGTTAATCATCCCGCCATATGGACAAAATAAGCCACTTTTAGGGACCTACTATGCAGATAAAGTTTTTCTGCCTCTAGCACGTCTTTTCTTAAGAACTAGTTGGCCACCTCTAGTTTTCATGCGTTCACGGAAACCATGTGTTCTTTTTCTCCATAGTGTGTTTGGTTGATAGGTACGTTTCATTTAGTTACACCTCCTTGCAAAATACAAAAGCTTTCAAGTTAAAATACCTATTTTTAACTACTAAACATTATAGACGAAATCAAGCTATAGTGTCAAGAAATTTGCTTTAATGAAATTTATTAACCTGTTGATAAATTTCATATATAATGTTCGTTTTTGTAAAAATCTGTTGATAACTTATATGCTTTTTGTTAATATAACATATGTAAGTTATTCTTTTATCTTTTTTATATGTTTTTTATCTACATATATTCAAGGTTATTCACATTTTTACACTTTTATAAACACCTTTATCCACACGACTTAATAACTCCCTTATCTCCAATAAATACAAGGTTGCAAAAAAAATCTTTTGTTCTACTTTTGTATTTTTTTTTGCTTAAACCATAACTTTCACTATAGTTATCAACATTTGTTAATAACTATGTGGATAACTTATTAAATTGTTAATAGTTTTTGTTATTATCTTTTTAAAAAGGTATAAAAATATTATTATAGCTAAACCTACTAGCTCTATACTCTAGCCTTTTCTTCCCTTATCAGGTCACTTTAGCTACTAATTTACTATTTGTATAAACAGAAAGGATTGAATGTATGGACAGCCTACAAGCAACAATAGTGTGGGAACAGGTATTACAAAAATTAGAACAAGAATTATCAAAATTGATGATTGATACCTGGCTAAGACCAACAGTCCCTTTAAACTTAACTGAAACCACATTAGAAATTGGCACACCAAAACAAATTATTAAAGAATGGCTGGAGTCTAGGTATTTACCTATCATTTTATCTACCGTCCATTACATTACCAATAAACCTTTAGAGGTTATTTTTGTTAATTTAGATACAGAAGACCAAATTAACAACATAAAGACCAGTGAAGAAATACCTGCAGAAATACCACTAGAAACAATACCGGAGCAGTTTTTACAGCCTGAAAAGCCTAAATTATCCCCTCCTCCGTTATCAACTCCAATCAGAACAGCTCCTCAATCTCAAATATATAAACCTTCCCCTGACTCTGAACAAAAATTGTCCTTGCAGCTTACTACCGCTGATGATTCCATGACAATACTCAACCCTAAGTATATTTTTGAAACCTTTGTCATTGGTAATTCCAATCGGTTAGCCCACGCTGCATCATTAGCTGTTGCCGAAGCACCAGCTAATGCTTATAATCCTTTTTTTGTTTATGGTGGTGTTGGTCTTGGAAAAACTCACCTTATGCATGCCATTGGCCATCGTATACTACAAAATCATCCAAAGTTAAAATTACTTTACATTTCCAGTGAAAAATTTACCAATGAATTGATTAATTCTATTCGTGATGGTAACCCAGAAAGTTTCAGACAAAAATATCGTAATATTGATGTTTTATTGGTGGACGATATTCAATTTTTATCAAAAAAAGAACATACACAAGAGGAATTTTTCCACACCTTTAATACTCTCCACGAAGCCAATAAGCAGATTATCATGTCAAGTGATAGACCTCCTCGTGAAATTCAAACACTAGAGGATCGCTTACGTTCACGCTTTGAATGGGGCCTTATTACCGATATCCAACCCCCGGATTTAGAAACAAGAATTGCGATTTTACGCAAAAAAGCCATGATGGAACATTTAAATGTACCAAATGATGTAATGGTTTATATTGCTAGCCGGATTGATAATAATATCCGTGAATTAGAAGGAGCTTTTATTCGCGTAATTGCCTATGCTTCCCTTACAAATCAAACCGTAGATATTGACCTGGCAACGGAAGCATTAAAAGATATATTTCCTCAAGGCAGACCCAAGCAAATTACAGTTGAGCTCATTCAGGAAATCATTGCATCTTATTTTAAACTTAAAGTAGATGAGTTATTAGCAAAAAGACGTACACGCAATGTCTCCTACCCAAGACAAATTGCCATGTATTTAGCTCGAGAGCTAACAGAAACGTCCTTACCAAGACTTGGTGAAATGTTTGGCGGCCGTGATCATACTACCGTTATTCATGCTTACGAGAAAATCAGCCGTGAACGTAATGAAGATGTCAAATTAAGCAATACTATTAAAGAATTAATCAAAAAAATAGAAAATACCTAATCTTGTAACAAGGTATTTATCACACAAACCGCTATTTTACTAACAAAAACCACTATTCTCGACAAGTTTAGTGTATAAACTTGTTAGTAACTGTCATGCTTTCCTGTAGACTATTTGTTATCAACTTTTTTATTGCAAAATACTGTGGATTTGTGGATAACCCTGTTAGTGTTTACTGACAGTTTGTTAACAGCCTTTCTCTGTTATGAAACAAGGGCTGTAGATATTTATTAACATATCTACAGCCCCTACTACTATTACGGCTATTTTATTAAAATATATATTTTTTAGTATTAATATAGAACGGGAGGTCCCTAAATGAAATTTTCCTGCACAAAAGATTCCTTAAACCATGCCATACAAACCGTACAAAAAGCCATTGCTACCAAAACACCAATGCCGATTCTAACAGGAATCTATGTATCCGCTTCCGAAACAAAGTTAGAACTACAAGCAACTAATTATGAGATTGGTATTAGTTGTACCATTGATGCAGTTGTTGAAGAACCTGGTAATATTGTATTGTCTGGTCGTTATTTTCAAGAAATTATCCGTAAACTACCAGGAGATACTATTGAAATATCTTCTAGCTCTGAAGATCGGACAATTAAAATCACTTCCAATCAAGCTCAATTTAATTTATTGAGTCTACCAGCGGAAGAGTTTCCCGTATTACATAAACCAACGAGTGATACTGTTTTGACTGTAAAAGATAATATTTTACGAGAACTTATCAAAAAAACAGTCTTTGCTTGTGCTAATGATGAATCAAAGCCAATCTTTACAGGTGGATTATTAGAAATTAATCAACATAATATTACAATGGCTGCAACAAATACTCATCGTATTGCAATAAAAAAAGATTTTCTTGGCCATAATATTAATATTGTAAAAATGATTATTCCTGCTAAAATTCTCAATGAACTTGCACGTATTATGATTTCAGATATTCCTATGGATGTTACGATTTATTATCAAAAAAATCATGTATCTTTTTCGTTTGATAATGTCTATATTTTATCCAGACTTATTGAAGGTAATTTTCCCGATTACAATAAAGTAATTCCTCCTAATTTTGCTACTACAATCACCATTAAAACAAATGATTTTATGGATGCAGTAGAACGTGTATCCCTACTAGCTAGAGATACAGACTATAATATTATAAAATTGGCTTTTAATAACGATTGTGTCATTATTACATCCAATAATCCTGATATCGGAAAAGCATGTGAAACCGTTCCAATTACAATGCAAGGCAATGAAATTGAAATTGCTTTTAATGCTAAATATGTTACTGATATATTAAAAAATATTACGAGTGACAAATTGATATTCTCATTAAATACTCCTCTTAGTCCTGCTAGTATTCGTCCTACAGATGATGAAACTTATAACTATATCATTACTCCTGTGAGGATAAATTAAATGGAAATAATCAATATATCAACACCAACCATCCAATTAGATCAGCTTTTGAAATGGGCTGGTATTGTCGAATCAGGTGGACAAGTTAAATTATTTATTGAAGATGGTATCATTATGGTTAATGGTATAAAAATTCATGAACGCCGTAAAAAAATTCATCCCAATGATATAATAGAAATAGAAGATATTGGAATATGGAAAGTCATGGCTGAATAAAAGGTGTAAGTATGAAAGTAAATAAAATCGTCTTGAAAAATTTCCGAAACTATACAGATATTACAATTAATGTTACGGATAGTATAAATATTTTCATTGGTGAGAATGCCCAAGGAAAAACAAATATATTAGAAGCAATTTATTATGGAGGGATAGGACACTCCCATCGTACTAATGTTGATTCTGAGCTTATTCGATGGGAACAAGATCATGCTAGCATTAGTATCTTTTATTCTCGTCTTTCTATTGATAATAATTTACTATTTAAACTACATACTACTAAAAACAAAGAAATTATTGCAAATAGTCACCCTTTAAAGCCGAAAGAATTAGTAGGATTACTTAATGTAGTATTATTTTCACCAGAAGATTTAATGTTAATAAAAGGTATGCCGAATATGCGAAGACGGTTTCTCGATATAGAAATATCCCAAGTGAATCCTATGTATTATCAACAATTGTTAAAATATAACCGTATTATCTCCCAACGTAATTCCTTGTTGAAAAAAATCAGGGAAAATAAAGAAAAACCTGAAATGTTAGATGCATGGGATGGTCAATTAGCAATATTAGCAAGTCAAATTGTTAGTAAAAGAGAAATAGCAATAAAAAAATTAGCGATGTTAGCCAATTTAATGCATCGTAAAATTACCAATAGTAAAGAAAATTTAACGGTTGTTTATCAAAAATATGGCATGGATGTACTAGAAAAAGAAAATTTAGTAGAAGAATATAAAAGTAAATTAATAACGGCACGACAAAATGACATTTGGCGTGGCAGTACTAGCATTGGACCCCATCGGGATGATTTAATTTTATCTGTAAATGGGGTTAATTTAAGAACCTTTGGCTCACAAGGCCAACAGCGTACAGGAGTACTCGCATTAAAATTAGCAGAACTTGAATTTATTAAGTCTGAAATAGGTGAATATCCTGTATTACTTCTTGATGATGTAATGAGTGAATTAGATGCCTCTAGGCGGGAACACTTAATAGCCTTTATAAAAAATCGTATACAAACCTTCATTTCAGCAACCGAAAAGAAATATTTTCCTGATAAAAGTTTTGGAAAATTCCACCAAGTAATAAATGGTACTATTGTGGAGTGAAAATATGAAAAAAATGGAAGATATTATACCTATTACGATTAGAAATTTAGGGATACAAAAAAAATATAATGCAGAATCCATTACTTTACACTGGAAAAAAATTGTTGGCGATGAAATTGCAACTCATGCATATCCAATTTTAGTACAAAGTGGTATATTAGTTGTTGGGGTCAATAATTCAGTATGGTGTCATCATTTATCAATGATGAAGGAAAGTATAATTTCTAAAATTAACAACTTCCTTGCCGAAAAACTTATTATCGATATAAGATTTCAAGCAGGATATTTAAAAAATTGCCAGAATCAAGAGAATACTGAAGAAAATATAAATTCTTATGGCAACTATAAATTAAATAAAGTAAAGTTAGATGATTCAGATATAGAAAGTATTCATAAAATGGTAGATAATGTAGAAGATAAATATTTAAAGCAAAGATTATTACGAATTATACGTAAAGATTTTACTTTAAAAAAAATAAAAAAACAGAATAACTGGCACCAATGTGCCAGTTGTACTATTTTATGTCCTCCCGATCAAAACCATTGCAATGTCTGTAAACTTGTAAAAAAAGATAAAGTAATAAAGGAAATTATTCATACTCTAAAAGAAATTCCCTGGATACGTCATCATGAATTATATGAACATATACCTTGTACCGATGAAGAATTTCATCAAGCAAAATACACATTAGTATCCTCGATTGGCAGAGCAATTCAGGATGGAAGTATTGATAAATTTAATGTAATGATTTTTATTATGTTAACAACAGGAGCAAAACTTGAGGCTATAAATGATGCTGTTATTAATAAAACCTTAGATAAGTTTAGGAGGAAAAAGTAATGTTTTTACATTTAGGTGCTGATTTGGTAGTTCCTTTGCGTGATGTCATTGCTATTACTGATTTAAAATCAGGAAAATCAAATATCAATAAAGAATTTTTAAGTAAGTTACAAGAGGAAAAAAAAGTGATAGATGTATCGGATAAAGCTGCTAAAAGCTTTATTATTACCACTAAATTTATCTATTTATCAGCGATATCATCAATGACACTAAAAAAGAGAGCTAATAATTTTCTAGTTTAGAAATTTATATAAATGTATAAATATACATAATTGTAGTTTATTTTAGGTGGAGGTTAACAATGAGTATTGAACAAGATATTACAGTAAATAGTAATTATGGGGCTGAACAAATACAAGTATTAGAAGGCTTAGAAGCTGTCCGTAAACGTCCTGGTATGTATATTGGAAGTACTTCAGCAAGAGGTTTACATCATTTAGTTTATGAAGTTGTTGATAATAGTATTGACGAAGCATTAGCGGGTCATTGTGATAAAGTAGAAGTTACTATTTGTAACGATAATAGTATTATTGTTTCAGATAATGGCCGGGGGATTCCCGTTGGTATGCATGAAACTGGTAAACCTGCCGTTGAAGTTGTACTTACTATTTTGCATGCAGGCGGAAAATTTGGCGGCGGTGGCTATAAAGTATCAGGCGGACTTCATGGCGTTGGTATATCTGTTGTAAATGCTCTTAGTTCCTATTTGGAAGTAGAAGTTAGACAAGATGGTAAAGTACATAGTATTCGCTTTGAACGGGGTAATACAGCAAGACCTTTAAAGATTATTGGTGATACGGAAGATACAGGTACTAAAGTTACGTTTAAACCAGATGAAGAGATATTTGAAGAATTAGTATATAATTTTGATACATTAAAACAGCGTTTGCGCGAATTAGCTTTTCTAAATAAAGGCATTACCATTATTTTAAAAGATGAACGCACTGATACTGAAAAAGTGTTTTTTTATGAAGGCGGTATTCGTTCTTTTGTTGAACATTTAAATAAAAATAAAACAGCTTTACATGAAATACCTATTTATGTTGCTGGAGCAAAAGAAACAACGATGGTAGAAATAGCACTGCAATATAACGAAAGTTATGTAGAAAATATTTTTAGCTTTGTAAATAATATTAATACCCAAGAGGGCGGAACTCACTTAAGTGGTTTCAAAATAGCTTTGACACGAACGGTAAATGACTATGCTCGTAAATTTAATATGCTCAAAGAAAATGATGAAAATCTAAGTGGCGAAGACGTTCGAGAAGGTTTAACGGCTGTCATTAGTATTAAGATTGAGGAACCACAATTTGAAGGGCAAACGAAAACCAAGCTAGGCAATAGTGAAGTAAGAGGTATTGTTGATAGTATTGTTTCTGATCGTTTAGGTGAGTTTTTTGAAGAAAACCCAGCTGTAACAAGGAAAATAATTGAAAAATCCGTAATGTCTGCTCGTGCACGAGATGCTGCTCGTAAGGCTAGAGAGTTAACTAGAAGAAAAAATGCCTTAGAAATTAGTGCTTTACCTGGTAAATTAGCCGATTGTTCTATGAAAGATCCAATGCAAACTGAAATTTATCTGGTTGAGGGTGACTCGGCAGGAGGTTCAGCAAAGCAAGGCAGAGATCGCCGTTTCCAAGCAATTTTGCCCCTTCGAGGTAAAATTCTCAATGTAGAAAAAGCTCGCCTTGATAAAATCCTTAATAATCAAGAAATACGTGTTATGATAACCGCTTTTGGTAATGGCATTGGTGAGGATTTTGATTTAGAAAAAAGCCGTTATGGTAAAATTATTATTATGACAGATGCTGACGTAGATGGTGCTCATATTCGTACCTTATTATTAACCTTCTTTTATCGTTATATGAAACCGCTTATTGAAGCTGGTCGTATTTATATTGCTCAGTCACCTTTATATTTAGTTAAAAAAGGTCGTGAAAGCTGGTATTTATATAGCGATGATGAAATGGCTAAATTATTAGCGCGTATTGGTAAGGATAATATTAACGTACAGCGTTATAAAGGTCTTGGTGAGATGAATCCCGATCAGCTATGGGAAACTACTATGAATCCAGAAGGACGAACCATTCTGCAAGTAGAGCTCGGTGATGCCATGGCTGCAGATGATATGTTTACTGTTCTTATGGGAGATAAGGTAGAACCTAGACGTAAATTTATTGAAGATCATGCTCATGATGTAAAGAATTTGGATATTTAAATATATTA
>JAPUES010000035.1 GCA_027492445.1 Sporomusaceae bacterium
ATGAGGTAAAAAGTATGCTACATGCTAAAATATCTTGGAATTTAACAACGGTATTATCTCTTCATATACTACGTTTAGTAATTGGTTTATTGTTAGTCAGGCTGTTATACCCATTCTTATTTACTGTCACTCCTTTTATTGTAGAAGTGACAGATCGTGTGGTAGTGTTAACTTTAGTCTGGCTAACGGTCTATAAATATGGCGGTGATTTTAAAAGTTTAGGATTATCTTTTCACCATTTAGGAAGAAATATTTTGCAAGGTATTGCTGCTGGTTTCATCTTACTTCTTATTAGCACCTTTAGTGAAAGGCTAGCCACCCTTTATATAACGCCCACCCAACATCCTTTAGTAGTGCAGGTAGAAAATGCAAGAACCTGGCGTGAATTAATAATGCCCTTGTTTTTAGCGGGAATAGTAGCGCCTTTTACCGAAGAAATCCTTTATCGGCTGTTTACCTTTTTGCCTATGAAGGAACGCTGGGGCTTGTGGGGCGGGGCAATTAGTAGTTCCCTAGTCTTTGCCCTCATGCATTTTAATCTGTATTGGCTAGGAGAAATGATGGTAGTGGGAGTGGGCTTGGCTCTTCTTTATGTTTGGACAGGTTCCTTAATTAGCGGGATTGTTGCTCACTCTCTGGTAAATACTGCAAAGATACTAATGGTTTTTTATGGTGTATCCTTTTTCTAAAGAAAGTTATGTAACCTATCTAGCATGTAATGAATAATATATATAGATAAATACCTAATGTTGGAATAATTTCTGTAAAAGAAAAGGTATTTTAAACAAAAAAGTCGAAGAGTAAAAACAGTATTATAAGTAGGCTATAAGTCAGAAGTAAGAGGGGAGCAACACCATGACAACATATTCTGAACTTCCAGTAAATAAGCTCCGTTTTATGTGTGATGAAAATATGTTTGATTTTGAAACAACGGCTAGTATCTCACCACTTGATGTTATGATTGGTCAAAAACGAGCTGTTAAGGCCGTAGAGTTTGGTCTATTTGCTAAAAATCAAGGGTATAATATTTTTATTTCCGGTTTAGTCGGAACGGGAAAAATCACCTATGCTAAGGCTGCTGTAAGCAAAATAGCGGCTAATAAACCAGTTCCTGGAGATTGGTGTTATGTTAATAATTTTAAAAATAATAGCCAGCCCATCGCCTTATTGTTACCCCCAGGTAAGGGATCTGAATTTTCCAAAGATGTGGAAGAATTAATTGAAGACATTAAAACGGAAGTCGGTAAAATTTTTAGTAGTGATGATTATGAAGAATCAAAAAATACTATTATCAAAAGATTTCAAGAGCGGCGCTCTGTAATCATTGATTCTTTTAACGATAAGGCTGAAGAATACGGCATTATGCCTCAGTGGTCAACTACGGGCTTTGTTGGTGTTCCCATGGCGGATGGTAAAGCCATGCCTCCGGAAGAATTTCAGCAATTAGATAAGGAAGAAAAGGATAAAATCGAAAAGAAAATACTCATGGTTCATGAAAAAGCCATGGAAGTTGTGCGGCGTATGCAAGAACTCGAACGAGAAATGCGCGAAGAAATACGCCAGCTTGACGGCAAGGTCGGGCTTTTTGCCGCCGGTAGCTTAATCGATGAAGTCAAAGATAAATACCAAGAACATCAGGGCGTCGTAGAATATTTAGAGGCGATTAAAGAAGACGCAGTAAAGAATATTAATGACTTTAAGGCCACTAGCGGGGAAGAAGAACAAAATAATCCCTTTGCCTTCTTAAAGAAAAATAACCAAGATTCCATTCGGGATAAATATAAAGTAAACTTACTAGTAGACAATCGGGAACTTAAAGGCGCGCCCATTGTTGTAGAATCCAATCCCACCTATTATAATCTAGTAGGACGGGTTGAGTATGAAACGCGCATGGGGATGATGAGCACTGATTTTACCATGATTAAAGCAGGGGCACTTCATAAAGCCAATGGCGGATATCTTATCTTAAATGCTCGTGATGTTTTGACCAATATGGGGGCATGGGAAGCATTAAAACGTATTTTAAAAACCCAAAAACTATTTGTAGAAAATTTGAGCGAACAATATGGCATGACGGCGATGGCTTCATTAAAACCAAATCCTGTACCTATTGACGTTAAGGTCATTCTGATTGGTAACCCTTATCTTTATTATTTGATGTATAATCATGATGAAGATTTTGCCAAACTATTCAAAATCCATGCTGACTTTGATACGCAAATGGATAGTAACATGGATAATATACAAAAGATGGCCCGCTTCATTAGCTCTACAGTAAAACAAAAGTCTTTAAAGCATTTTGATCGTTCCGCCGTAGCAAAAATGGTCGAGTACTCCTGCCGCTTAGCAGGCAGTCAGAAAAAATTAACAACTCGCTTTAGTGAAGTGGTTAAAATTATCTGTGAAGCTGATATTTGGGCGACTATGGATGAAAGTGATATTGTGACGGGGCAGCATGTGAAGCAGGCTATAGAAGAGAAAAACTATCGTTCCAATAAATACGAAGAACACTGGCAAGAAATGTTTGCCGATGGAAAGCTCATGATTGATACGGACGGTAGCAAAGTGGGTCAAGTCAATGGCCTAGCTGTTATGTCCGTTGGTGCATATATGTTTGGCAAACCTTCACGCATTACGGCCAATACCTACATGGGTATAGGCGGCATTGTAAAGATTGAAAGAGAAACCAAAATGAGCGGTACCAGTCATTCCAAAGGGGTACTCATTTTAAGCGGCTATATTGGCGAAAAATTTGCTCAGCGTACGCCATTAGCCTTAACCGCTAGCATCACTTTTGAGCAACTATATGGCGGGGTGGATGGGGATAGTGCATCAAGTACCGAATTATATGCGCTATTATCTAGCTTAGCTAATGTGCCGATCAAACAATATATTGCTGTAACCGGCTCTGTGAATCAAAAAGGCGAAATACAACCCATTGGCGGTGTGACGGAAAAAATCGAAGGCTTCTTTAATGTTTGTAAAATGAAAGGGTTAACAGGAAAACAAGGCGTAATGATTCCCCATCAAAATGTTAATGAACTGGCCTTAAATGATGAAGTCATTGCAGCGGTAAGTCAAGGGGAATTCCATATCTATCCTGTGGAAACCATTGATCAAGGAATTGAAATCCTCACAGATGTACCAGCTGGTGAATGCAGTGATGGTACTTATCCAGTGGGCAGCATACACGATTTGGTAAGTAAGCAGCTAAAAGAATATACGGATCATTTTATCAAATTAAGCAAATCTGCTGAGGACAGCAAAACAACTTCTTAACAGTAAGGGGTGCCCTAGGGTGCCCCTTATCATGTGTTATAAATAGAAAGGTGAAAGAACAATGGAAAAACATAAGATACCTGTTAGCAGAAATAATATCTATACAGTAGAGATTGCCAGCCTCGGGCATAGTGGGGAAGGGGTCGGAAAGTATGAAGGATTTACTATCTTTGTGCCCTATGCCTTGCCAGGAGAAACTATTGAGGTAAAGATTACAGAAGTAAAAAAAACCTATGCAAAAGGAAAAATAAAAATTATAGAAATAGCATCCCCTTCCCGCTGCCAAGTAAAATGCCCAATCTATTACCAATGTGGCGGCTGTCAATTACAGCATGTGGACTACGAAGAACAACTCCTATTAAAACG
>JAPUES010000036.1 GCA_027492445.1 Sporomusaceae bacterium
CATTGGATTGACTACTTTGAAGTATGGCTTCAATTTCGCATACGCACAAATTTTCAACCCGCAATACATTTACAATGCTAAGTCTAGTTTCATCTCCTAGGGCTTTTAATATCCGTATCAGACTCAATTTCTTCTACCTCCGCTATTAGAATTCTTCTACTTAAATTATTCCCAACATCACATTACTATATTCACTTATAATCATATACCCATGCTTTTATTTTGTCAAACGTTAAGTATAGATATAAGAGACCCACCACTTTAACAGGAGTAAGTCTCTATTTGCTACACTTATTTTAATAGCGCTTTAATTTCTTCTACGCTAGGTATTTTGCCACTAACTTTGACCACACCATCCACCACTAATGCAGGAGTAGTCATAACACCATAGGCCATGATCTTTTTAATATCTTCGACTTTCACAAACTCTGCCTGCAGATTAAGTTCTGCTACTGCTTTTTTTGCCCCCTCCATCAAATCACTACATTTTTTACAACCCATACCCAAAATTTCAATTTTCATCATAATCGCTCCTATCTTTTATTTCATTTTATAATATAGCATTAAACATATAGCCTGTAAAAACAATGGCAATGGCTACAATGCTAATAAAAATTCCAATTAATTTAGGCTTGAG
Source organism: Sporomusaceae bacterium (assembly GCA_027492445.1). Taxonomy (GTDB): domain Bacteria; phylum Bacillota; class Negativicutes; order DSM-13327; family DSM-13327; genus CTSoil-075. Next base: position 638 of record JAPUES010000036.1, read on the forward strand.
TACATTACGTAATATAATCATTTCGGGTAAGCTCAGAGCTGTAACCGACATCATAAAGGCGAGTACTGTCCCTAGACTCATACCCTTTTCCATTAAAACATAGACAATAGGAATAATGCCCGCAGCATTGGAATACAAGGGAACACCGAGAAGGACAGCAATTGGTACGGCAAAGAAGTTATCTTTCCCCGCATAGGCCACCAAAAAGTCCTGAGGAGCATAACCATGAATAACGCCACCAATAGCAATGGCAACAACAACATATATCCATACTTTACCCAAAATTTCTTTGGTATAGTCAAGGGCATATTTTATTCTTTCTGAGATGTTCATTTCAACAATCTCACTTTGCCCCACCTTCATCTGATATACATATTCTTCTACCAGATGCTCAAGCTTTAGTTTACCAATGATATACCCAGCAACAATCGCTAGCACTAGACCAGTCGTGATATAAATAGCTGCCACTTTCCAACCAAACATGCCCCATAATAACACTAGTGCTACTTCATTTACCATGGGCGAAGCAATCAAGAAGGAAAAAGTTACTCCGAGGGGTACACCTGCTTCCACGAAGCCAATGAATACAGGTACCGCTGAACAGGAACAAAAGGGTGTAACTACTCCGAGTAGCGCTGCCATAATATTACCCAAAAATTCTCGTTTATGGCTTAATAGTTGCTTGGTACGTTCCGGTGAAAAATAAGTTCTAATTATGGAAACAACAAATATAATCACCATGAGCATGAAAAATATTTTTAAGGTATCATAAATAAAAAAATCTACCGCCCCAGCAAGCTGTGTTCCAACTTCAAGTTTAAAAACTTGATAGGTCATATAATCCGCAAAGGTTTGAAACAAGTAAATCACCGCCTATTTTTTCACATTACGTTTTTATAATATAATAATACTTTAATATAAAATTTGTGTCAATTTTTTTATAGCATATTTTTCAAAAAATCATTTGCAACTTCTACCATCCATTACGCTACTCTGACCGTATCCAAAAACTGACCTTCCGCCTCTTTTGAGGAGTGCAGCAGGTCAGTCATCCAGTTAACAGCAATTACATTCTGACTCATTACAGCAAATTTCTCCACTACCAGCATAATCAATGGCACCTTCTGGACATTTGTTCTGACACCCTCTGCAGCCATGTACACATCCAACAGGTTTGACAACAAGAGGCTTACCATTTTCTTTTGCATAAACCCCCTGACGGCAAAAATTGACACAAATCTGACACCCCGAACATTTCTCCAAATCTATAATTGGATACCATGTTTCAGACATCATAATCACTCCTCTACTGTAAATTATTTCATTATATGCCCACACCCACTATTGGCTCTCTTATATTTTTTAGTCTTCATATATCCTTATGAAAATAGCTTATTTTAGAAATTTCAAGATACTCTGACTATGCCCAATTTGCTGACTCAATGTTTTTTCTGCCGCACAGACCACGTCCATAACGGATTGGTATACAATGCGGTAATTTACTTTTTGCCCATCTTTCCTCGAGTCGATAATTCCCTGTTTTTTCATCATTCCTAAGTGTTGAGATAAATTAGACTGTTCAATATCGATTTCTTCAAGTAGATCACAGACGCAACGCTCACCTTGTTCTAAGGAATGAAGAATTTTAATGCGTGCTGGATGGGACAAGGTCTTAAAAAAATCAGCCGTTAATTTTACAACAATATCTTCTGCCATAATCGCAACCTCCAAAAAAACAGCACTGGCTATTTCATCATGGTATATATCTTGTATACCGTCATGATAACAATTAAAACATCAAAAATTTGCTTGATCTTACCACTAGGTAAATAAATACTACTAAGCCTTGCAGCGACAGGGGCGGAAATCGTCGTATGTACCTGATGCACTAAATCTTCCATAAATAAACCTAGAAAAGGAACAGCAGCAAAAATTGCTCTGCCATGTCAATAATTAAAAAGTTCTTCATTATAAAACATAACCTTATATGTTATGTTTATAATATTATAATATATTTAGCACTATAATATTCCTAAATATATTATTTGTCAATTTCCTCTATTACTAGATTTTTTGAATTTAGAATTCGAAGTCTCATAGTAGGTATATTTGAATTAGGGGTAACGCATTCATTGTTTCTACTTAATACCTGCTATGAAAAATGCTCTACAAACCATTTCTATGGTTGTAGAGCATTTTTTCTTACTTAAAGAACGTTCTGTAAGGTTTTTCCCTACACCAAAATCAGAATTTTTACTGATATCTAATTTTTCAATATAATGTAATAATTTGTTTATGGTTTGTCTACAACAATTAAAATGGAGGTATTATTTATGTATGAGAAAATTTTAGTCCCTATTGATGGGTCAGAAGCATCTTGGCATGCCTTAGGACATGCCTGTGCCTTAGGAAAACAATTCGGTAGTAAAATCACTATTGTTCATGTTGTTGAACCTTATTATACTCTTCCTAAAGAAGCCATCTATGGTGATAATTCTTCTTTGCAGCAAGTAAACATTGCAGAAGTTGAAGCTTCTGGTCATAATATTCTAGAGATGGCAACACACAGAATGAATCACTGCCTCAATGTTTGCTCCATTGATGAATCCTGTTATACACGTTTATCTGGAGATAGTCATGGCGAAGTAGTTTATCAAGAAGTTGAAGCCTCTGATCCTAAGGTACTTGAACTAGCTAACCAAAACGCCAGTGCTTCTGTCAAATTTGAAACACTTATTAAGTTTGGTTCTCCAGCACAATCTATAATATCCTTAGCAAAAGATGAAAAATTCAACCTCATTGTTGTTGGTTCACGAGGATTAAGTGGTCTTAGTGAATTTTTACTAGGCAGTGTCAGTAATAAAATTTCTCATGCTGCAACCATTCCAGTATTAATTGTAAAATAATTTAAAACTCTACAAAAAGTCATTGCTAATTGCACTTGCAGTAGTAATGGCTTTTTTCGTTCAATTAATCCTATCTTAGAAGGAT
>JAPUES010000037.1 GCA_027492445.1 Sporomusaceae bacterium
CTGTAACGGCATCACCTACAGTATCCTCTCCTGTTGCAGTACAGACAATAACATCCTTGACTGTTGATGAAGTGATAAGTGAACTTGGAAGAGAGGATCAGAAGGGAGAAACACAAGCAGTAAGTTCATCTGCCAGTGGTAGTGGAGCAGGCAGTAGTACTGTAGGTGCTGGCGCTGGACATTTAAATACGGGAAAAAATAATAGTGGACAAGGTTCAGGTAAAGGAAGTGGTGGCATCTTAGGACCTCAAATCTTGTCCCAAGTCCATCCAACGTATCCAGAAGATGCCCGTAAAGCTGGCATGACAGGAAAAGTATTGCTTAAAGTGCAAATCCTAGAAAATGGCCGTGCGGGTGAGGTCAATGTACAACAATCCTCTGGTAATACTTCCCTAGATCAGTCAGCAGTCACCGCCGTCTATAAATGGCGCTTTACTCCTGCCAAAGAAAAAAATACTGGTCGAGCAGTAGTATGCTATACGACTGTGCCAGTGGTGTTTAGGTTACATTAATACGAGTCGTGTTCGGCGCAATGTACATTTACAAAGTTCATATAAAATGATATGATTTATAAAGAAAAATGTGAATTTTAAAATTCATTGCTATGGCAGAAGCTATGGCTTTTACTAGGAGTAATCTAAGAAGACAGTAAGATATGACAATAATGTGGCATGAAGTCATTCAAGGGAAAAAGTACCTTGGATCGCTTCATGCTTTTTTGTGTAGTAAAAAGTGTTTGTAATGACAACAACAAATTTTGATAAAAATAGCTTCATTAAATACAAGAGAGGATGGTAAACGATGAACAGTAAGGATTTTGAAAAACTTTGGCAATATGATTTAACAGAACTAGAAGAGGCAAGGGAATTTTGGGATTTGCGAGCGGATGAATTTAATAGTCATGGAAAAGAAACCGAAAAAAGAAAAGGTTTAGCAGAAATTATCCATCTCTTAACTGGGCGGGATATGCTACATAGCCACTCACAAGTTCTTGATATTGGTTGTGGACCTGGCAGGTATTCTATTGAATTTGCAAAAAAGTCAAAGCAAGTAGTTGGAATTGACATTTCTGCCAAGATGATTGAATATGCACAAGAAAATGCCCATAGGGAAAAGGTGGATAATACTGTTTTTGAAGTAGTGCCTTGGGAAACTCTGAATGTAGATCAGTATAGCTGGAATAAAAAATATGACCTAGTCTTTGCATCCATGTGCCCAGGGATTAGTAGTAGCGAGAGCTTGCTTAAAATGTGCCAAGCTAGTAAAGGAGCATGTTTTCTTAGTAATTTTGTAGCGCGCAAGGATAAACTCAGAGAGGATTTGTATCGAGAAATTTATGGAAATGATCCAGAATACCAATGGGGGAAAAATATTTATTATGCTATAAATATCCTTTGGCTATCGGGATATTATCCTGAAATCACTTATCGTGATGCTGAATTTGAGCAAATTTGGTCGATTGAAAAAGCAGTTGAACTATATAGTATTCATATGAAACGAATGAGAAGAAATGGTCCTTTGGTAGATGATGTAGAACAAAAAATCACTGATTATTTTGAAAAGATAGCTATTGATGGTATAGTGACAGAAAAAATTCAGTCGAAGATTGCCTGGCTATATTGGAAAGTCTAAATCATTAGGGCTGGGAGGTGCAGAGTACGTTGAAAAAAAGATTACAAAATGTAATCCCTTTAGTGGTGATTATTATAGTTATAAGCTTCATGGTTGGTTGTGGTAATAGTAATAATCCGCCTGCTGACACTGCAGCGGGAAATAAACCCCTTGTGATTAATTTAGCTGGTAGTGACATGGGATATCTTACGCCCTATAGCCATTATCCTCGGGGACCGGGTATATTTAAAATGAATCTAGTATTTGATAGTTTATTAGAAAGAGGGGAAAAGGGTTATATTCCTTGGCTAGCAGAAGAGTGGAAGATTGCACCAGGCGAAAAAATATATACCTTTACCTTGCGAAAAGGTGCAAAATGGCATGATGGGATGCCAGTCACGGCAGCGGATGTAAAATTTACCTTTGAATATGTTACGAAATATCCACCAGTGTTGGATGAGCTACATATTGATGGCAAAAATGTGATCGAAAAAATTGAAATTATCAATGATTATAAAGTAAATGTTATCGTATCTAGTCCTAACGCTACGATTTTAGGCCGGTTAGGTAATGTTAGAATGCTTCCTAAACATATTTGGGAAAAAATAGAAGATCCGCGCAGGTTCACTTCGCCAGAAGCCTTGATTGGCTCTGGACCTTATAGGTTAAAGGAATATCATAAAGAACAAGGTGCCTATCAATTAGAAAGGTTTAAGGATTACTGGGGTCCAAAGCCAAAAGTTGATATTGTGCAGTTTATTCCAGTTAGCGACAGTATTCTAGCTTTTAATAAAGGGGAGATTGATTTGACAATGATATCTCCTGACTTGCTAGATCGATATGAAAACAATAAGGAATTCATGATCAAAAAAAATCCCGCTTTCTGGGGTTACCGCCTTGTGTTTAACATGGAGAAGTGTCCAGAATTCAAGGATAAGAATATACGCCAGGCTTTTGCCTTTGCAATTAATAAGGATGAACTTGTGGAGAAGGTGGCGCGAGGAGCGGCTGTACCAGGCAGTGCTGGCTATCTATCCGTGGATCACATATGGTATAACCCGAATGTGATGCGCTATAATTTTGATATTAATAAGGCGAAAGAGTTATTGCAGGGGAAAAAGTTGGCGTTTACCCTACTAATCTCGAATGTTACTGAGGAGGTCAGAATCGCTGAATTGATGAAAATCAGTTTGGGGGAAGTAGGAATTGATCTTACGGTAAAAAGTTGTGATGGGAAGACGCGTGATGCAACGGCTAGAAAAGGAGACTATGAGATTCTCTTAACTGGTCATGGTGGATGGGGTGGTGACGCTGATATTCTAAGAGTTGCCTATGCTTTTGAAAGAACTTCGAATCAAAGCCCATCGGCAAACAATATATACGGCTATAGTAATGAAGAGGTAAATCTACTTTGTCAACAGCAACTCGCTGAAATGGATTGGGAGAAACGCAAAAATTTAATTTTTCAACTCCAAGAGTTGATTGCAAAAGAAATACCGCAGATTCCTCTTTATAATACAACGGGATATATTGTTTATCGCCCTGGGAAATATGATGGATGGAGGTATATGTTTGACCACCACGAAGTCACGCATAACAAGCTTTCTTACCTTGAGAGAGATTATTAGTCACCAAGGCAGGGGTGTAAAAAAGATTGTAGAGTATCTTATTACCTTTTTCTGCATTATTACCATAAATTTTTTTCTGCCGCGCCTCATGCCAGGAGATCCTTTTACTTTTTTATCCGGGTCCATGGATGAGGTGACAGTAAACTGTTCTGCGGAGCAAGTACAACAGTATAAAGAATATTATGGGCTTGATAGACCACTGGTAAGTCAATATATAAGTTATATAGGTAATTTAGTGCAAGGTCATATTGGCTATAGCATTTACTATAACGAAGATGTAATGACTATTTTAGGGCAAAGAATCTTTTGGACAATATCCCTAGTGGTAGTTTCCTTATTAGTAAGCTGTGTTATTGGTATCCTTCTTGGTAGTCTTTC
>JAPUES010000038.1 GCA_027492445.1 Sporomusaceae bacterium
CTTTACTTCTAGTGGTACTTCCTGGTATTCAAGAACACAGGAAACGGTAGGGTTCACCTGCTGTACTGGTCGATCACCTACCATCCTAAAGGAGGTACGCAAGGGTTCGTGTTTAGCAATCAACTGCTGAATGCTTTGTTCTAGAAGGTTTTTGTCGATTTCACCAGTTATTTTATTGACAATTGAAATGTTATAAGTAGCACCAATATTGTCCATTTGGCTCATAATGTACATACGATTTTGGGCAGCGGAAGCTGGATAATATTCAGCTTCCGGACCATGGGTTAAGACAATTCCTTGGCTTGATTCACCACAGACAAGAATGCTGGACATTTCACGAATTGTAGGATTTTTAAAGATTTCTGTCAGGGATAGACGAATGCCTAGTAATTTTTGCAGTTTGGCTTGGAGCATACCGGCCTTCAGAGAGTGACCGCCTAAGGCAAAGAAATTGTCGTCAATACCCACTCTTCCTAAAGACAAAACATCCTGCCAAAGTTCCACCATCTTTTCTTCTAGCTCATTTCGAGGAGGGGCGTAAGAGCTGGCAATGGTATCTTTCATGTCAGGCTCAGGCAAAGCCCGACGATCAATTTTCCCATTTGTGGTCAGGGGCATAGCGGTTAGCTGAATGATATAGGGAGGAATCATATATTCAGGTAAATTAGCGGCAAGAAATTCCCGTAATTCTTTAGGGGAAATTTCTCGCGCTGCCACGATATAAGCACAGAGATACTTTTCGCCGCTGGCGTCACTGCGGTCTAGGACGACGGCTTCTCTCACCTCTTCATGATGAACAATCTGTTGCTCGATTTCCCCAAGTTCAATGCGAAAACCGCGAATTTTTACTTGGTAGTCCATACGGCCAATAAATTCAATATTTCCATCAGGCAGCCAGCGAGCTAAATCACCGGTTTTATACATTTTCTCCCCTGGCACAAAGGGATCATCCACAAATTTTTCTGCCGTCAAATCGGGGCGATTGAGGTACCCTCTCGCCAGTTGATCCCCAGCAATGCACAACTCTCCTGGCACACCAATAGGCTGCAAGTTGCCGTATGTGTCCAAAATATAAATTCGAGTGTTGGCTAAGGGTTTTCCAATAGGAATGTTATCATAATCTTGATCAATCACAAAGGCAGTGGCTGAGATGGTATATTCCGTAGGGCCATATTCATTAATAACTTTATAATCCCTTGGCCTATACGTCTTTAATTTATCACCGCCAATGATTAGGCGAGTGAGGGATTTGTTGTCCGTCATTTCCATGAATTGTTCAGCAAATTGAGTAGGCAAATCAGCAATTGTAATATTGTTAGCCTCAAAATATTCATTTAACTGTAAGGGTGACAAACGCAGTTCGTCATAAATGATGTGCAAGGTAGCACCACACGTAAGAAAAGGAAAAATTTCCCACACGGAGGCATCAAAACCAAACCCTGAATATTCAGCAGTGTTGTCATCAGCAGTCACATTGTGATAGGCATTTTGCCACACGCACAGATTCACCAAGGCGCGGTGTTCAATCATAACCCCTTTGGGTTTCCCCGTGGAACCAGAGGTATATATGATATACACCAAATTTTCCGAAGTAGCTAAAGGAGTTAAATTAGCGTCAGAAGCCAAATAGTTCTCTGGCGCATCAAGGTCAAGCCACTGGCCAGTAAAACCTACTGCCTTATCCTGTAACGGGCGCTGGCTTAGCAAGATTTTTGCCCCACTGTCTTCTAGCATATAGGCGATTCGATCATCAGGATAGCCAGGGTCAATGGGCATATAAGCCCCTCCCGCTTTCAGGATAGCCAAGGTGCCAATTATCATTTCTAGGGATCGTCCCACCAGGATACCAACAATGGTCTCTGGACCCACCCCTTTTTCCCTTAAAAGATTAGCTAGGCGATTGGCTTTAGCGTTAAGTTCTTGATAAGTAAGGGATTGCTCTTTATACACTAGGGCTTTTTTATTAGGAGTATGTTTTACTTGTTCTTCAAAAAGCTCATGGATGGTTTTATCTTTAGGGTATTCCGCTTGTGTAGCATTAAAATCCACCAGCAGACGTTTTTTTTCTTCTTCGGATAGCTCTTTTATTTCCTTCATCAGTAATTCCTCCTGTCACTTGTATGTAAAATGCTTTAACTTTAGTGTCATCAATACCCATTTCTACTAAATTAGATTAAATCTTCTGTTAATAATCAATTCCTTATGTCACTAAAAAACTCCTGCTAATTCTATACAGAATTTAGCAGGAGTTGACAGGTTTACCAAATTAAAATTACATCATTTCTTCAGGAATATCAAAATTAGCATATACTTCTTGTACATCATCATGATCTTCTAAGGCATCCATTAATTTCATCATTTTTGTAGCATCATCGCCAACAAGGGCTACGGTAGTACTTGGTATCATAGTAATTTCCGCTACGGATGTTTTAATATTATTACTTAGTAAAGCTTCTTGCACTTGGGAGAAGTCTTCGGCAGCAGTAAGAATTTCAAATTCATCCTCTTCTGCTTTAAAGTCATCAGCACCGGCTTCAAGGGCAATCATCATGACTTCTTCTTCGTTGAGTCCCTTTATTTCGTCAATAACAAAAAGGCCCTTCTTGTTAAATATCCAAGATACACAACCTGTTTCTCCTAAATTGCCGCCATACTTGGAAAACAAGTGACGAACATCTGCTGCCGTACGATTGCGATTATCCGTCATAACCTCGACGATTACCGCTACTCCAGCAGGACCATAACCTTCGTATACTAGCTCTTCATAATTACTGCCTTCCAAGGCGCCTACACCTTTTTGGATAGCACGTTGAATATTATCTTTCGGAACATTATTCTCTTTAGCCTTTTGCAAAGCCAGTTTTAGACGCATATTACCAGTAGGATCAGCGCCACCCATACGTGCTGCAACCGTAATTTCTCGGCCAATTTTACTCGTTGCTTTACTACGAAGAGCGTCCACCTTACCCTTTTTGTGTTTAATTGTAGACCACTTTGAATGTCCTGACATATTTTCTTGTCTCCCCTCAACATATGAATCAGGGATTATTTTAGCATAAAACCACTAATCTAGTAAAGTATCTACCTCATAAATTCACTTATTATGCCAATGTAAATCTTTTTTACTAGCATCAATGGCTTTTTGATTATCAGGAGCTGCTATCGCGGTAGAGGATGCAGCCAAATTTTCTACCATTTTTGTACTGACGCGTGGATCTGATAAGACTCCAGGTCCTCCCACACATCCGCCATTACAAGCCATACCTTCAAAAAAATTAGCATCAATTTTACCTGCCATTAGTTGCTGTAAAGCCATCTTACAATTTAGCAACCCTTCCGCGCGGTGAGCTTTAACAATCAAATTAGGATGTATTTTTGCTGCTGAAGCAATGACAGCTTGTGCTACGCCACCAGCCTTTGCAAAAGAAATAGCAGCCTTAGAAGCACTTGTTGTAAACTCCCCTTCCTCAATCTCATTAATAGTCACGCCAGCGCCAACTAATAAGCTAGCAATTTCTTCAAAAGTAGCAACAAAATCAATGGCCTCTGGATATTGACGAGCTTCTGCTTTTTTAGCCAAACAAGGTCCAATAAAAACACCAATCGCCTCATTAT
>JAPUES010000039.1 GCA_027492445.1 Sporomusaceae bacterium
TGCTTTCATTATTGGGGTGAATATTATTATTATTGAAAGTATTAGTAGTTCGAAGATTTAGGATTAATCGGGGGCAACCGTATCATTTGTAATAGCTAAAGAACTCCTGCCCAAATTTTGTAGAAATATAATGTACCCTATCGGGTAGACTTTTTTATATTGTCTATCCGATAGGGTACATTACATTTATTAGAAGGAGTTTTTGTTTTAGGGTAGCCCTTGTTTTTATTAATAAGGGAATGGTGGGGAGTAGACCGTTATTTGACGTAGTTTTGAATACGTATGAAATTCGAACTTATTCTTTCGTTAAATCCAGACTTGGCTAGCCACTCCTTAACACATGCACTTATCTTGTTGCAAAAATCAACAATGTTGATTGTAATTGTCTCTGGCTCTCCCTTCCCCCCAATTGTAGATATGCAAGCAAAATGAATATCATCAGGTGTGACGAATTTATACTTGTCTACGAGTTCTCGCGCTTTGTGGGTGGTCAGGTCTTCACTGAATTCATGTAGTGCTGCACATATAATGGCATAACAATCACCACCATGCATAGCAGCGACATAATATTTTCTCATATATTTATCAAACCAGATTTCATATCTTTCCCGTGAACATTTATTAGGATTGTCAATTTTTCCACAAATATCAGGTAGAATGAGTGCCACAACTAATGCAGCGTACCAGTTTTTACTTTCTAATGATTTTTCGATTGAATTGAGCAATTCTTCCAAAGATAGACCTCCTTGTAGATAATGCTTTCCTGTAGATTCATTCCCCAATAATTATAGCACTAAATTAAAGTTAAGTTCAGATAAAATTATTGTAGAGTTGGTGTATAGTAGTAAAACGAAAGCGGATTCTGTTGAATTGCGAGGGCAATGAGGGCAGTATTCATGGGCCTTTTTGATTGTGTGGTACGATAGCTATTTGAATATATATAACGACTTTTTCTATTCTTAAAAGCGAAAGTGATTAAATCTAACATTTCTTTATCACTAATAGGAAAAAACAGGGGGACAAAAAACAGGGGGACAGGCACATTGTTTCTTGAAAACACGGTACCTATGCTTTTAATGCCGCCATGGGGACGGAGGATTTGTCTTATTAGTTTTTATAATTTATTTATGCACAGACACCACCCCCATAAATCCTACAGTGGTGCATATGAAATTTAGAATATAGTCTCGAAAATTTGAGGGCAATGAGGGCGGAAAGATAGTCGAAATTCTGCACCGTTTGACCTATTACGCAGAACCGTATCATTTATAATAGCTAAAGAACTCCTGTCAAATTTTTAGTTTGGCAGGAGTTTTTCGCTTGTTATTGAATTTAATCCAATAAGATATATGATAATGAATCGACAGAACCGTTCCTTATTATTTTCGCGTATACTTCGGTCTGCGCGATTTTTGGCTTTAGGCGTGTCGTGAACAAATGCACGAATTTCTATTAATTATCGAGCAAGGCAAAGTGTTAGAGGCAATAAATTGGGATAGTGACTGGCATTACAGCACCTACTCGTTTAAAAGTGATCATTACAGGTCAAGCCGATCATTCAGGGGCAACTCCAATGCACATGCATCAGGATGCATTAGTTGCTGCTGCAGAAGTTATTTTGCTAGTAGAACAATTGGCAACAAAGGCTGGGCACCAGAGAGTCGTAGGTACAACAGGAGTCATAAAATTGTTACATTAATTGGTATTATACTTGTGCTTCTAGAAGTCTGGATTGTAAATAGTAAAGGTAAGGGAAAATGATGTAGACCGTTAAAGTAGCATTTTTGTATGTTTAACAATAAGTATACATAGTGTTTCCTTTAGGAATTTGATATTCTATGGCTAATGATATATTGATGAAGAGTAGATGATGAAAATATGGAGGGATAAAAGATGGATTTTGCTATTATTGTTGAGTATGCTTGGATGTTAGTAATTCTCAGCTTATTGGAGGGGATTTTGGCAGCTGATAATGCCTTGGTTTTGGGTGTGATGGTTAAGCATTTATCTTTGGAAGAACGTAAAAAAGCCCTGATGTATGGATTGGCAGGCGCCTTTGTGTTCAGGGGTTTATCTTTGTTTGCCATATCCATGTTGATTGAATGGTGGCAATTGCAAGCGATGGGTGCATTTTATTTAATTTTATTGAGTCTTTATCATCTTTATAAAACGTATTTACGGAATAATCAAACCACTTCTCGATCTGGTACTGGGGAGGGTTCGAGTTTCTGGGTTACTGTGATCAAGGTGGAACTCGCAGATATCGCTTTTGCAGCGGATGCGATTTTGGCGGCTGTCGCACTGGCGGTTAGTTTGCCAAAAACTTCGTTGCCGAACATTGGAGGGTTGGACGGTGGACATTTTCTAGTTGTTTTTGCGGGCGGAGTGATTGGTTTAGTATCTATGCGCTTTGCTGCTCAGTGGTTTGTCGATATCTTGTTACGTAAGCCAGGATTGGAAATGACGGCGTATCTTTTAGTTGGTTGGGTAGGGGTCAAACTTACGGTTTACACTATGTCTCATCCGGATATTGCGTGGTTAGAGAATGGATTTTCTAGTTCTATAGAGTGGAAACTTATTTTTTGGAGTGTATTCCTTCTGATTTGTGTTGGTGGTTGGTTTCTCTCAAAACCTGTAGCAGTCAATGAAAGCAAAGAATAAGCTGGAGGGGACAGGTTATTAATGTTAAGTGGAATCTTACTTTAATTAACAACAGTATGATAGGGATAGGAGGGTGGAAATGTGATAAAAAAATAGTTAGGATGAAAAATCCAGTTCTAGATACTTATAAGGAGTTTAGGGATTTTGTACTCAGTACATCATTAAGCGGAATTATTTTGATTTCTTGTGTAATCGTTATTATGGCCATGTTCATATCTACTTTAGTTTTTGAAAATACGGATTATGAAGTGGCTTCTAAATTAGGTATCATTGCAGGATCGACAATAGCAGGCATTGCGGGATTAGTTGTACTTAGTACTACAAATCAAGTACAGGAAGACAATTTTATAAATGGCTAAATCGAAGAAGTCAACAAAATACTGCTACTTGGAGGTTGCTGATATGGACAAAAGAGAAGATAAATGGCAGCTGATTAAAGACAAATTGTATATAATTGTTTTTAAATCTGATACGCCTGCTGGTAAGGCTTTTGATGTTATGCTTTTGTGGGCAATTTTACTAAGCCTTATTACAGTATCTCTAGAGACTATCCCCAGCATGCAGGAAAAGTACAATAACTTTTTATTATACCTAGAATGGCTGTTTACAATTTTATTTACAGTTGAATATTTACTGAGAATATATTGTGTTAAGAACAGGTGGCTTTATATTTTTAGCTTTTTGGGATTAGTTGATTTGCTCACCGTTATACCAGGGTATTTTTATTTATATAATTCTGAAACTCAATACCTGTTGGTAATAAGAGGACTGCGTTTACTAAGGGTTTTTCGCATACTGAAGTTAGGGCGATATAGTGGTGAATCACATGTCCTCTTAAAAGCATTGCTTGCCAGCCGCTATAAAATAACTGTATTTATTGGTACAGTTTTAATGATAGTACTCATTATCGGTTCATTAATGTATGTTATCGAAGGTCCAGCAAA
>JAPUES010000040.1:0-8568 GCA_027492445.1 Sporomusaceae bacterium
GATAAAGCGCTCAATACGTAGGAGGGCTTCTTTAATATTAGCAGTAGATGTAGCGTAAGAACAACGTATAAAGCCTTCACCGCTTTCGCCAAAGGCATCCCCTGGTACGAGAGCTACTTTTTCGGCCCACAGCAGTTGCTCGGCAAATTCTAGTGAAGTAAGTCCTGTTTTTTTAATAGATGGGAAGAGGTAAAAAGCTCCTTTCGGTTCGAAGCAGTCAAGGCCCATTTGGCGAAAGCCTTGTAAGATAAGACGGCGGCGCTGATTGTATTCTGCCGTCATTTGTTCTACATTCTTTTGTCCTCGCTTTAAGGCCTCGATGGCGGCTACTTGCGCGGTAATGGGAGTGCATAACATGGTATATTGGTGAATTTTCGTCATCGCAGCAATGAAGTCAGGGTTAGATGCCGCATAACCAATACGCCAGCCCGTCATAGCATAGGCTTTGGAAAACCCATTTAACACAATGGTGCGTTCTCGCATATCCGGTAAACTAGAAAAACAAGTATGGGTACCTTCATAGGTTAGTTTTGCATAAATTTCATCGGAAATAACAATAAGATCATGTTTTTTGGCAAATAAGGCAATCTCAGTTAAGTCTTGTCGGCTCATAACAGCGCCGGTAGGGTTATTCGGGTAGCCAATCAGAAGTACTTTAGTGCGAGGGGTAACAAAAGGTTCTAGCTCCTGGGCAGTAATGCGAAAGTCATTTTTTATTTTTGTCGGTACCGTGATTGCCGTGCCGCCAGCGAGGGTGACGCAGGACTTATAGGATACATAGCAAGGCTCAGGTACGAGAACTTCATCCCCAGGAGCAATGAGAGCGCGTAGGGCCAAATCCAAACCCTCGCTAACGCCCACTGTAACTAAGATTTCTGTTTGCGGATTATAAGAAACTTGATAATCCCGGTCTAAGGATTTAGCAATTTCTTCTCGTAACTCGGGGAGGCCTGCATTAGCAGTGTAGGAGGTAAAACCGCGGTTCAGTCCATAGACGCAACTTTCACGAATGTGCCATGGTGTGACAAAGTCTGGTTCCCCAACGCCTAGGGAAATGACACCTTTCATTTCGGCAGCAATATTAAAAAAACGTCGAATGCCGGAAGGCGGAATGGATCTAACAGTTGGTGCTAGACGATCTTCCCAGTTCATGGTGATACCACCAGTCGATGCTCTTCTTCTTGGTCATTAATGATCACACCAGCATATTTATATTTTTTAAGCATAAAATTGGTGGTAGTGCTGACAACACCATCAATAGTAGATAATTTCGTCGATACAAAATTTGCCACTTCTCTTAAATTTGTGCCTTCCACCGTCACGGAAAGGTCATAAGAGCCGGACATAAGGTAGACGCTGCGTACTTCAGGATAACGATAAATACGTTCCGCAATGGCATCAAAGCCTACTTCTCGCTGGGGTGTGATTTTTACTTCGATTACGGCGGTGACATTATCCACGCCAGCTTTTTCCCAATCAATAATGGTTTGGTATTTGACAATGATTTGTTCTTTTTGGAATTTTTCAATGAGACTTGCAATTTCTGCGGCAGGCTTGTTGAGCATAATGGAGAGTTGCTCGGGGGACTGTGTATAATCTTTTTCCAAAAGGTCTAATAATTCTTTCATATAATGATTCCTCCTGATAAAATTAATAAACTCAATGTATATATGGGATTACATAGAAAAATTGTGGAAAATATAAGGGCTCTTATTAAATTATTGCATTTTTTAGAATATCACATATGATAAAAAAAAGGTACATCTATTTACAAGAATAATGAAATATTTCAAAAGTTTTAAGGGGAAAGTAAAGTTTAGTAAAATAAGGCAGTGAAAAACAGTAACTTTCTTTAAAAATAAGAAAATTTATAGTATAATTATAGGCAAGTTTTAATGGAATTCAATTCGTAAAGAGGAGATTACTATGCGGAAAGATTGGGATCTATATTTTTTAGACATTGCTTTTCAAGTAGCGAACCGTAGCACATGTTTACGCAGGGCGGTAGGAGCGGTCATTGTTAAAGATAAACGTATCAAAGGTACAGGTTATAATGGTAGTCCAGCAGGTCTACCTCATTGCTTGGATGATGGGTGCGCGATGCATGAAGGGCATTGCATTCGGTGCATTCATGCCGAACCCAATGCTATTTTAGAATGTACTCCTGATGAACGTCGGGGGGCTACCTTATATTGTACAGATCGGCCTTGCCCAGAATGCCAAAAACTCATTATTACTTCTGGTATCACGAAAGTAGTGTATGCTAGGGAGTATCATCCCCATGTGGATTGGTTTTCTTTGGCAACGGAGATTGAAGTAATTCACATGCCTAAAACGGAGGAATAAAAAGCAAAGGAAGCTAGTATTTCTCTAAAAGAATCCGTTTGACAGGCTTGTTGGCATGATGTAAAATGAGGATGTTGTGTAGAAATGAGGTGCTATTAATGCAGACATATATTGTGGCGTTTACAATTGCGTTGGCTGTTGCTTATTTTATAACGCCCAAGGTCATGAAATTTGCCATTAAAGTAGGGGCCTTAGATGCTCCTGATGATCGAAAGGTGCATACTAGTCCAATTCCCCGTATGGGCGGATTGGCTATTTATGTAGCATTCGTGCTAGCCGTGCTAGCAAGTATGCATATCAGTCGCGAGATTATGGGGCTATTAGTAGGCGGGACGGTAATTCTAATTGTTGGTATTATTGATGATTTAAAACCATTACCGGCCAAGGTCAAACTATTAGGTCAGATTGTAGCAGCTGCAGTGCTAGTGATGTTTGATATTCGTATTGAGTGGTTGACCAATCCTTTTGGTGAGATGTTATATGTAGATTATTTAGCGATTCCGCTGACCATTCTTTGGGTAGTAAGTTTAACGAATACTGTAAACTTGATTGATGGTTTGGATGGTCTGGCTGCAGGGGTATCGACCATAGCAGCGGTTACTATTTTATTAGTAGCGTTGCAACAAAATTTCTTAGTAGTGGCTATTTTAACAGCAGCTCTTGCTGGTAGCGCATTGGGGTTTTTGCAGCATAACTTTAATCCTGCTAAAATTTTCATGGGCGATACTGGCAGTATGTTCCTAGGATATATGTTAGCTGCTATATCCATACTAGGTGCAGTGAAAAGTGCAGCTACGATTGCTCTTATTGTACCCATTGTAGCCTTAGGATTGCCAATCTTAGATACGGCATTTGCGATTATCCGTCGTTATATGAGCGGGCGCCCTATTTTTAAACCGGATAAAGGACATTTGCATCATCGTCTGCTGGAAATGGGTTTAACACAAAAACAAGCAGTACTATTGATGTATGTAATAAGTGGTTGTCTTGGACTGAGTGCGATTGCGTTAACAGAGGTGAATAAATCCTTTGGGATGTTTATTATCGTTGTGTTGTTAAGCGTTGCCTATGTTGGGGCGAGGAAAGTTGGAGTACTCAAAGCAACAAAGTCAGTTGAAAGTCATTAAGTTTACAGTATGGGGCGGGCATTATGCCCGCCTATTTTTACGGAATCTGAAAGTATAACATTTTCAGATTCCAAGCAAGGGCAACTAAGGCTTGACGCAAGCCAAGTTTTCTATGTAGCTGATTGTTTTCTTGTTAAGAGCGTTATTTGAAAGGGAGTATGAATATGTCACGCATAAAAGTAATGACAATATTTGGGACGCGACCGGAGGCTATTAAAATGGCGCCTGTTGTACTAGAACTAAATAAATATCCAGAATATATTGAGACGATTGTTGCGGTTACGGCCCAGCACCGGGAAATGCTTGACCAAGTTCTTAATTTATTTAATATTGTACCCAATTGTGACCTGGATATTATGTCTCAAGGGCAGACTTTATTTGATATTACCTGCCGAGCGATGCAGGGATTAAACGAAGTACTTACCAAGGAAAAACCTGATATTGTCTTAGTGCATGGTGATACAACGACAACCTTTGCGGGAGCTTTAGCGGCTTATTATCATCAAACGACAGTGGGCCATATTGAGGCTGGGCTAAGAACCCAAAATAAATATTCTCCCTTCCCCGAAGAAATGAATCGTAAATTGACAGGATCGTTAACAGACCTCCACTTTGCACCAACCCTTACTGCTCAGGAAAACTTACTAAGGGAAGCCGTCGACAAAGAAACAACCTTTGTTACGGGCAATACGGTCATTGATGCTTTACTCGCCACCGTTAGTAGTAATTACACCTTTGCCGATGAAATGCTAGAGAAAATTGACTATGGTAGTAAGAGGGTTATACTGGTGACTACCCATCGACGTGAAAATATCGGTGAACCTATGCGCCATGTGTATCAAGCTCTTAGAGATATTGTAACAGAATTTAACGATGTAGAAGTTGTTTTCCCTGTACATCGCAATCCTTTGGTGCGGGAAGTAGTAGATAGAGAACTTGGCGGAATAAAAGGTGTTAGGCTGATTGATCCTCTAGATTATGAACCTTTTGCCAATTTATTAGCCCGTTCTTATCTTGTTCTTACGGATTCAGGGGGTGTGCAAGAAGAAGCACCAGCTCTCGGTAAACCTGTACTTGTATTACGGGATACGACAGAACGTCCTGAGGCCATTGCAGCAGGTACTGTCAAGCTAATTGGAACGGATCGAGATAGAGTGTACCAAGAAGCCAGATTGTTGCTCTCAGACTCTCGTGAATATGAGCGAATGGCCACGGCTTGCAATCCTTATGGTGATGGACAGGCAGCGCGGCGGATTGTGGAAACAATTCTTTGGAAGTATGGATTTCGCACAGAACGGCCAGAACAATTTGGTAGTGAGAAATAATTCTTCTATCCCATTGGACATTAGAAGGAATTTACTATAATTTGTCGAAAATAAGACAAGCATTCTATAATAAAGGAAGCTCTTTGCATTACTTCCTAGAAATAGTAAAAATGCTAGGGAATTCATAGGAAAGTAAAAATTGGGAATGATAATGCCATACTTTGCTTGGAAGACATAATGAGGTAGCAAGATGCAAAAGAATAACAAAGAGTTGTTCGAAGGACTATATACAGGAGCTACCATTGGTTTTTATATGGTATCCTCAGTTGCCGCAGGCGTACTGTTAGGTCGGAGCATCGACAGCTATAGCAATAGTAGTCCGTGGGGTACGGTTTTGGGAATTATCTTTGGTATGCTAGCAGGAATGTGGGCCATTTATAAGAAAGTAGTGGGAGGCAAGTAGAAGGTGCCGTACTTTCTATGAAGGATATGCAAGAATATAGGATAGAAATTAGGAAAACACTGCTGCAAATCACGCTATGGGGTATGGTGCTAGTCGTCAATACCTATATTGCGGGCTTTAAAGAATTAGTATTAGGTCTGGTTCTTGGGGTTGCGGCTAGTATGGTTTACTTTGCACTACTGAGTTATCGTATCCATAAGAGCGCCGACATGCCAGTCGAAAAAGCAATACTTTATATGCGGATTGGTTGGCTGAATCGTCTGGTGTTCATTGGTCTCGTGCTATTTATATCTGCCAAAGTACCAGAATTTGATTTTGGGGCAACGGTAGTAGGTTTATTTTCCTTACATATAGTGATGCTGTTTAAAGCAGTTGTTTTGATTCTAAAAGGGTTTAAAAAATCTGCAACTACTGGAACCACAGGCCCTTCTTTACAAGGGTCTTGGCATAAGAATTTAGAAGAAAGGAGGAGGGAAGATGGAACACGGTGGTGGAGGACATGAAATAGGATCTCACAAATTAGCCCATTTCGCAGGACTGACTTTTAATATTGATACCTTAATGATGACCTGGCTTACCATGGGGATTGTTATCGTGCTTGCAATATTAGCAACCAGACGTATTGAACTTATACCTCGTGGCTGGCAAAACCTTTTGGAAATCGCCGTCTTTACGTTGCTAGAACAAATTGAAGCAACCATGGGGCCAAAAGGCAGAAGATTAGCCCCTTTAATTATTACATTATTCTTGTTTATCCTAATTTCCAATTGGCTAGGGCTAGTGCCTGGTTTTACGTCGCCGACTAGTGATATCAATACTACCTTAGGACTGGCATTGATGGTTATTACCTTGGTACATATATTAGCAATTGTCAATAAAGGGCCGGGTAGATATTTCAAACACTTCTTTGAACCATATATACCTTTTGTAGTCATTAATGTTATCGAAGAAATTGCCAAACCAATTACATTGTCCTTTCGTCTATTTGGCAATATTCTAGCAGGTGAAGTATTGATTATTGTTTTGGGCTTGTTGGTTCCCTATGTGGCTCCAACTCTTTGGCTGGCATTTAGTGTTTTTGTCGGTCTGATTCAAGCCTTTATTTTCACCATGTTGTCCATGTCATATTTAGCAAACTCCGTTCAACAAGAACACCACTAAATACATGGGAAACAGGTTACTTACATTAGGAAGGAGGGGACAAAAATGGAACATTCTATTATGGTTGCAGGCGCTTTTATCGGAGCTGGTTTAGCGATTGGTTTAGGTGCTGTAGGTGCTGGTATCGGTAACGGTGTAGTTACTTCTAAGTTTGTGGAAGGTGTTGCTAGACAGCCAGAAGCAAAAGGTACTTTACTAGTTAATATGCTTATTTCCGTTGGTTTGATTGAAGCTGTGCCAATTATTGCTGCAGTTATCGCTATTGTATTGTTATATGCGAATCCGTTAATGAAGTAATTCACTGTTATAGGGCGGCTGGTAGTTATTTCTGCCGCCGCCTCCTTTACACGTGCTAAGAGGAGGTGCCCTTAAGTTGATTGATTTTAATGCTACGCTAGTTGCCCAAATTATAAACTTTTTAATTCTAATGGTGCTATTAGCTAAGTTTGCCTATAAGCCTTTAATTAAAGTTCTCGAAGAACGCCAGAAAAAAATCGCAGATAGTATCGAGTCTGCTGAACTTGCCAAAGTGGAAGCTCAGCAACTAAAACAAGACTACCAAGAACAATTATCTACCGCTCGCAAGGAAGCCCAAGGACTTGTGGATAAAGCTGTAAAATTAGCAGAGCAAAGTAAAGAAGATATTCTAGAAGAAGCTCGCCAAGAACACGCTCGTATCCTAAAAACAGTCCAGGCTGAAATTGCCAGAGAACATGAACAGGCATTAACCCAGCTGAAAAGTGAAGTAGTGTCTTTATCCATGGCCGCGGCTTCGAAAATTGTAGCGCAAAATTTAGATACAGAGGCTAATGCTAAGTTAGTCAATGATTTTATTGAAAATTTAGATGCTAAGAAAATAGGTGGCTTGTCATGCTAGCCAATCAGTTAGCAACCAAATATGCACAGGCCATTTATGAACTATCTGCAGAAAAGAATCTTCTCGATAAAGTGGAACAAGAATTAATAGTAGTAGAAAACACGCTATGTACTTATAGCGAATTATCTACCTTTATTTATCATCCACGGGTGTTAGCTCAGGCTAAAAAAGAAACGATCACTAAAATTTTTAAATCAGAAATCACTGATTTTGTCCTTAAATTTTTACTGTTGCTTGTTGATAAGAGACGGGAAACTGTACTGCCAGCTATTATTCGCCACTATATAAAACTTGCCAACCAAGCTCGTAATATTGTGGAAGCTCAGGTTATTACAGCGATGCCCTTGCAGGAAAATCAACATACTGCCCTTGTTAATAAACTTGGCAGCGTAACAGGCAAGAAAATAGTGCTGACAACACAAATTGATCAAAAACTTATTGGTGGAATTATTATAAAGATTGGCGATAAATTAATTGATGGTAGCGTTGTACGCCAGTTGGAAACGCTGAAAAATACCCTCTTAAATACTGAAGTGACAGGAATTGGGGTGACGGACTGTATATGAAAATGAGACCAGAAGAAATAACGGCTATCATCAAACAACAAATCGAAAACTATCAAGTAGATTTAAATGTTGATGATGTAGGTACTGTTATTGAAGTGGGAGACGGAATTGCCCGTATTCATGGCCTAGAAAAAGCTATGGCAGGAGAATTATTAGAATTCCCCCACGAGATATATGGTATGGTACTAAACTTAGAAGAAGATAATGTGGGAGCGGTGCTCCTTGGAGGGGAAACCCTTATCAAAGAAGGCGATACAGTAAGACGTACTGGTCGCATCATGCAAGTGCCCGTAGGCGAGGCCATGGTTGGCCGTGTAGTAAATGCCTTAGGACAACCTATTGATGGTAAAGGTCCTATCAATACTACAGAGTTTCGCCCTGTTGAGTATGCTGCCCCAGGCATTGCAGCCAGACAGTCCGTTAAAGAACCCTTGCAAACCGGGATAAAAGCCATTGACTCCATGGTACCAATTGGTCGGGGCCAGCGGGAACTTATTATCGGTGACCGGGGTACAGGTAAAACAGCAATTGTTGTTGATACTATTTTGAATCAAAAAGGACAAGGCGTTATTTGCGTCTATGTCGCTATTGGACAAAAAGCATCTACTGTAGCTCGCGTAGTACATACTTTAGAAGAAAGCGGCGCAATGGAATATACGATTGTTGTTGTTGCTGCTGCTTCTGATAGTGCGCCACTACAATACTTGGCTCCTTATGCGGGGGTAAGTATGGCCGAGTACTTTATGTATAAAGGCGGTCATGT
>JAPUES010000040.1:8668-27545 GCA_027492445.1 Sporomusaceae bacterium
CGGGTAGGCGGCTCCGCGCAAATTAAGGCAATGAAACAAGTTGCTGGACGTCTGCGCCTTGACTTGGCTCAATACCGTGAACTTGCGGCTTTTGCTCAATTTGGATCTGATCTTGATAAAGCTACCAAAGCTTCTCTTGATCGGGGACAACGTACGGTGGAAGTGTTGAAACAGCCTCAATACTCGCCAGTGGTTGTTGAAGAACAAATCATCATTATCTATACCGCAATTAACGGTCATATTGATGATGTTGCCATGACGGATGTAGCAAAATTTGAAAGTGATTTCATTAAATTCTTGCGTACAAATCATCCGGAGATTGGTAAAACCATTCGGGAAACAAAAGTTCTCAGTGCTGAAACTGAGAATGCTTTAAAAGCAGCCATTCAAGAGTTTAAAGAGACCTTTATTACATCTGATAAAACGGCGAGGTGATATAGATGCCGAATGCACAGGATATACGCCGCCGTATAAAAAGCGTAAAAAGTATTGAGCAAATCACCAAAGCTATGAAAATGGTGGCGGCTGCTCGTCTCCGTAAAGCCCAAGAAAAGGCGGCTGCTAGTCGGCCCTATACGGAAAAAATTCGTGAAGTGCTCGCAAGTGTGGCAGGCGGCTCTCCAGATACTGCTCATCCGTTACTTGAGGTCAGAGAGGTCAAACGTATTGCCTATCTGATACTCAGTGCTGATAAGGGCTTAGCTGGGGCTTATTCTTCTAATGTTATTAAAGAAGTGTTGCCGAATGTTGTAGGCAAAGATAATGTTAGCTTAATTACGGTTGGGCGTAAGGCAAGAGACTATTTTAAACGACGAGGTTTTAGCATTGCTGAGGAGTATACAGGTTTTTCTGAAAAACCTACCTATCAGCATGCTGTGACAATTGCGCATATGCTAGCGGCAGAGTTTAGCGCGGGTAATTATGATGAAATTCATTTGGTATATACAAAATTTTACTCAGCCCTTACCCAAAAACCAACCAGTGTGCAGCTACTTCCCATGGAAGATACAACGGCAGCTACAGCGCATCAAGAATATATTTTCGAGCCTTCGGCAGAGGAAGTTCTCAAATTTCTTTTGCCTCAATATCTAGAAAGTATAATCTACGGGGCCCTTCTCCAATCAGCAGCTAGCGAACTTGGTGCTCGCATGACCGCCATGGGCGCAGCTACTGAGAATGCAGAAGAATTGATTGCCAAGCTAGTTCTCAACTACAATAAAATTCGTCAGGCCACCATAACTCGTGAAATTTCTGAAATTGTTGGCGGCGCCGAGGCCTTAAAGTAAAAATACTAGGATAGGAGGGGGAACCCTTTGAATACAGGTAAAGTGATACAGGTTATTGGACCTGTGGTAGATATTGAATTTCCCCCGGAACAGCTCCCTGCTATTTATAATTCCGTTAAGATTACAGATACATCGACAGAGGTAGAAATTAGTCTCATTGTAGAAGTTATGCAACATCTTGGTGATAATATCGTTCGTTGCGTAGCCATGTCCTCCACCGATGGTTTGACAAGAGGTATGCAGGCAGTAGATACCGGGGCTCCCATTAAAATTCCCGTAGGAAAAGGTACATTAGGCCGCGTCTTTAATGTACTAGGAAATACCGTTGATAATGACGATACGAAAGTAGAAGCGGATGACCATTGGCCCATTCATCGTCCGGCACCTAGTTTTGAAGAACAAGAGACAGCTACCCAAATCCTAGAAACAGGCATCAAAGTTGTTGACCTCATTGCCCCGTATTCTCGCGGTGGTAAAATCGGACTCTTTGGTGGTGCAGGTGTTGGTAAGACCGTACTTATCATGGAACTCATTCGTAATATTGCCACAGAACATGGCGGTTATTCCGTTTTTGCTGGCGTAGGCGAACGTACCCGTGAAGGTAATGATCTTTGGATGGAAATGCGTGAATCTGGAGTTATTGAGAAAACAGCTCTAGTTTACGGACAAATGAACGAACCACCTGGGGCACGTATGCGTGTTGCTTTGACGGGTCTTACTATGGCGGAATATTTCCGTGATGTTGGTGGACAAGACGTACTGTTCTTTGTAGATAATATTTTCCGCTTTATTCAAGCAGGATCTGAGGTATCGGCCCTACTTGGTCGGATGCCATCTGCCGTAGGTTATCAACCTACATTGGCGACAGATGTTGGTGCACTACAGGAACGTATTACTTCTACGAAGAAGGGTTCAATCACTTCCGTACAGGCTGTATATGTTCCTGCTGATGACTTGACAGATCCAGCACCTGCTGCGACGTTTGCCCATCTAGATGCGACCACCGTATTATCAAGACAAATTGCCGAGCTTGGTATCTATCCTGCCGTTGATCCATTAGATTCAACGTCTCGAATTGTGGATCCTAATATTATCGGTGAAGAACATTATCAAGTTGCTCGTGGCGTTCAAGAAGTATTGCAACGTTATAAAGAACTGCAAGATATTATTGCCATCTTGGGTATGGAAGAATTATCTGATGAAGATAAACTTACTGTATCAAGAGCGCGTAAAATGCAACGTTTCTTAAGCCAACCATTTTTCGTGGCAGAAGCCTTTACGGGTACCCCTGGCAAATATGTACCTTTAAAGGAAACCATTCGTGGCTTTAAAGAAATTCTAAGTGGCAAACATGATGAATTGCCAGAAGCAGCTTTCTATATGGCAGGCTCCATTGATGAAGTGGTTGAAAAGGCCCGGACAATGAAGGGAGAATAATAAATGGCTAAAAAAATTAGGCTGGATATTGTTACCCCAGAGAAAGTGGCTTATTCAGATGATGTTTCCATGGTCATTGCTCGCACAACAGGAGGAGATATTGGTATTTTGCCAGGACATGCTCCTTTGATTGCTGCGCTAGTAATTTGGCCGCTACGCATTATGATTGATGAAGAAGAAAAGGAAATGACCATGTGTGGCGGATTTATTGAGGTTCAACCTGATAAAATCACCATTTTGGCCAATTGCTCTGAACTACCTGAAGACATTGATGTTGCCCGTGCTCAAGTTGCCAAAGAACGTGCTGAAAACCGGCTGCGTGATCACAAGGAAAACATTGATATTGCAAGGGCCGAAGCTGCTCTTAGACGGGCCTTAATCCGCTTAACAGTGGCACAACACAAAAAAATGTAAGACAAAAACAGACTGCTTGCGCAGTCTGTTTTTTAGTATAATTTTTTCAGTATAGCATCCCTAAAAAATGGCAAGAATAATAATAAGATAACTAGTTATAAAGTCATTGCTAAAGGATGGAGAGATATGGCTTTTTCATTTAAAACAATCATTGCAATTCTTTGTTCAATGATGCTATTTTTACTCACAGGGGAAAATACACCGGCAGCAAAGGCGAATAGCCCCTTGCGTACGGCAATGCATGCTACTGGAGCAAGACCAGCAGAGTGGAGCATTAATGGATGGGTAAAACTACCAAGTGACGAGCTAACGGATGCCCAAGTAGAAGGGATCGTAGAAGAGACCATGAGTGAACTAGGCTGTGTAAAGGATTACAAACTAAAACGTGAGGAAAGCAAACAACATAAGGTGCTGCAGGCAGAAGGTTTAGTTCATGGCGTACAGGTTATAACCATTGTTCGGGTTGTGGATAATATTAATAATCTAGGAGAAAAAGAAGGCTTTTTAGTAATCAATGCTACGTCCCAAGCCGAAGGGAATGACTCCATAGAGAAGATCCAAGACCAAATTTATCAGATAATCAAAAAAAATGGACCTGCACCACAGATTACTACTTGCTTGATTGGCTGGCTTGATGGTAAACTAAAGGATAGAGAATGGTGTGATGCGCTAGAAAGTGCATTTAAAGCCATTGATGCACAGGTTATAGATAAACTTGAGACCCAGCATTTTGCTAGCTATACTGGTTTTTCGCCAGGAATTATAAATCGGATACAGGTTGGCGATCAAAAGATTAACCTTAATATGGCCATGCGTTATAGTCAGTACGATAACCGTACGTATATAACAATCGGTTCTCCGATTATTACGCGGGAATATTAGTGAAAAAGCTTACTTGATTGGCATCATATATATACTAGAGTTTGTGGGAGGATATAACCTTATGGAGAAATTAGTCATCCGCGGCGGTAATAAACTGATTGGTACCGTTAAAATTAGTGGTGCAAAAAATGCAGTATTGCCATTGATTGCAGCAACGCTGCTTGGTAAATCGCCAAGTATTCTGGAAGAGGTACCTAATCTTGAAGATGTGCGTACTTTTGCAGAAGTGCTTAAACACTTAGGGGTGCCTGTTCAGTATAATAAAGAGACACATCAATTATTTGTTGATAGTACAACGATTAGCACTTGTGAAGCACCTTATGAATTGGTACGCAAAATGCGTGCATCTTTTTTGATTATGGGTCCCTTACTGGCGCGCTATGGTCACTCTAAAATTTCCCTGCCAGGCGGTTGTGCCATTGGAACTCGTCCTATTGATTTACATTTAAAAGGCTTTGAAGCCTTAGGTGCTACCATTGATATTGGCCATGGCTATATTGAAGCTACAGCCCCGAATGGCCTTACTGGTGCTAGGATTTATTTGGACTTTCCTAGTGTAGGTGCAACAGAAAATATTATAATGGCGGCTAGTATGGCTAAGGGACAAACAATTTTAGAAAATGCCGCTCATGAACCAGAAATTGTTGATTTAGCCAATTATCTAAATACGATGGGGGCTAACATTCGGGGTGCTGGTACGGATGTGATAAAAATCGAAGGTGTATCCGAATTAATGGGTAGAACTTATGAAGTCATTCCTGATCGCATTGAAGCAGGTACCTTTATGGTAGCGGCAGCGATGGCAGGTGGTGATTTATATATTGAAAATGCCTTGCCAGAACATTTGAAACCAGTTATTGCCAAGCTAAAAGAAGCTGGGGTAACAATCGAGGAAGATACCAATGGGATACGCGTCAAAAGTGATGGCAACCTCAAGGCCGTTGATATTAAAACACTGCCATATCCAGGATTCCCAACAGATATGCAGGCTCAGTTTATGGCTATGACCACCATTTCCCAAGGAACGAGCGTAGTCAGTGAAACTGTATTTGAGAATCGCTTTATGCATGTGGATGAACTAAAGCGTATGGGCGCTACTATAAAAATTGATGGCCGCAGTGCCGTGATTGAAGGTTCGCCTACCTTAACAGGCTGCCAGGTGAAAGCAACAGATCTTAGAGCCGGAGCGGCATTAGTATTAGCTGGTCTTGTGGCCCAAGGTGAGACCGAAGTAGGCTACTTACATCATATTGATCGTGGTTATGATGATTTAGTGACAAAATTATGTGGCGTAGGTGCCAATATAAAACGTGTCAACACGGAAGAATGTAAAAAATAAATAAAGGACGAAGGCTTGTGCCGGCGTCTACAGACTTGGCGTAAGCCAAGTCTTTTCTATTTCCTAAGTCATACTCCTACCCCGCGCAGCATAAAATATAGTGGTTATGTAATGCAGGGGAGGCAGGAGTCTGTGAAAAAAATAGTAGTAGTAACCTGTATGCTAGTGATAATAATGGTGGTTATACTTCCGACATTGATTATCAGCAGTATAAATGGAATTAATTCTCAGCCGGAAAACCATAATAACACGTTGAAAGATGAAAATATAAAGATAAATATATATTTTCATAAAGAGAAAAAAATCCGTGCTATGAATCTAGAAGAATATATAGTAGGGGTAGTAGCAGCAGAAATGCCTGCAGAATTTGAAAGGGAAGCCCTTAAGGCTCAAGCTGTAGCTGCGAGGACTTATGCTGTAAAACACATGCTCTTATTTGGCGGAAGTGGGGCACCGGACTGTCCTGATGCTGATATTAGTACGGATTATGGACAGGGGCAAGCTTGGCTAAGCCAAGAACAGTTAAAGGAACGGTGGGGCAATCATTATGGGCAGTACATAGAAAAAATAAATCAAGCTGTAGCAGAGACAAAGAATCAAGCTATTACTTATGATGGCGAAGTTATTAATGCTGTATTTCATTCTACTAGTGGAGAACGTACGGCAAGTGCAAAGGAAGTATGGGGATTTGACTATCCCTATCTTATTAGTGTGCCATGCCCTTGGGATCAAAGTTCGCCACGCTACCAAGAAAGAAAAGAATTTTCTCTAGCGGAAATAGAAAAGAAGTTAGGTGCAGAGACACAAGTGGTTGCTGCGGCCCAAAACGGTAGTGGATTAGTTCAGGTTGTTGATACCACGGACTCAGGTCGGGTGGGACAAATTCGTATTGGCAGTAAAGTTCTCTCAGGGCAGATAGTCAGAGAGAAACTAGACCTAAGGTCAACTCACTTTCGCATTGAAATGCAGGATGGAAAAATGATTGTTGATACCATAGGATATGGGCATGGGGTGGGTTTATGTCAGTATGGGGCAAACGGTATGGCTAAGGCTGGCAAGGACTATCGCCAGATTATTTCCACCTATTACACTGGTGTAGTCATTCAAAGTATTATAGCTCCCTAAATAGTCTTAAGAAGAGGTTTATTGTATTCTGTAGTCCTTTGTGATAATATCAAGAGTATTGTGGGCAAGTACTTATTGTAGTAAAAGTGAGGGAAAAGATAGATGACACGCAAGAAAAGAGTACTACTTAGTAGTATCTTACTGGTAGTAATATGGCTATTCCTACGCAATTTTTATGGTTTTGTTCCTTATCAGGAAGAAGATAATAAGGTATCGTTACAAGCATCTTCTCTTTCTTATTATGATTACAAAGGGGTCATTCATGCTCATACCATCTACTCCGATGGTGCTGGTGATTTTCCCGAAGTTATCTCAGAAGGACAGGCTGCCCAAATTGATTACCTAATAACCTCTGACCATAATACCCTTAAACCTTATCAGCAAGGATTAGAAGGGTGGCATCAAGGGTTATTATTATTAATTGGGGAAGAAATATCCACAGATACAGGACACCTTCTGGCCCTTCGCATTACAAAAGAAGGGGTGAGTAGTCCTTCTCAAAAATCCATCGATAGTGTAAATAAAGATGGTGGCTTTAGCTTTTTAGCTCATTCTGAAAATATGAAAATTCCATGGCGTGATTGGAGTGTAGAAGGCTATACTGGAATTGAAATCATTAATATGGACTCTATTGTCCGTCGTAAAGCAGTGCAAATTGATGGTATCTATTCCTTACTTAGATATTTACAGTCACCAAATCATCTAAGAGGCGTCGTAAGTAATAACCCTCCAACCCTGGAACTCAAACGTTGGGATGAACTAACAAAAGAACGGCGTGTTGTGGGGATTGCTTCTGTTGATGCTCATGGTATCATAAAAATTTTTGACAAGAAGTATAAAATGCCTAGTTATGAACACATGTTCCGCGGTGCGACCACTCATGTCGTAACCAGAGAAAAATTTTCGGGAGATTTTCCTAAGGATAAAGAATTATTATATAAAACCATAGAATTAGGCCATGTTTATGGTGTTTTTGAAGATGCGATTCCAGCTACGGGTTTTCTTTTCGTTGGTGAGAATGCGAAACAAAAGGTCATTATGGGAGACGAAATTGCCTACCAAGCAGGTGAACCTATTACACTCTCTGTTTCCCTACCAAATGGACAAGAAGGAATCATAAAGTTAGTGAAGGATGGAAAGGTTATTAAGGAACATGCTGGCAGGGATATGACTTATACTGCCGATGGACCAGGGGTATATCGTGTTGAAGTATATCTTTATGATAAACGTCTTCCCTTTGATTTATATTGGGGTAGCAGGCCGTGGATTTATAGTAACCCTATTTATGTAAGATAATATGTACAAATTGGATATTGCGAAAGGGGAAAGCATGAGTAATAGTTTAAAAATAGTAGTGTTTATCATGGTTGTCTTTAATATGGTGTATAATGCTTTTTTGCCTCTGCATCCGGATGAAGCTTATTACTGGGTGTGGTCCCAAAACTTACAGCTTTCGTATTTTGATCACCCGCCAATGGTTGCCTATTTTATTAAACTCTTCACAATAGCTGGCAATAGTGAATTTTTTGTTCGTTTAGTGAGTATCTTTTGCATTACTGGGGCAGGGGTGCTTAACTACAGTCTTGGCAAAGAACTGCTCGGCGCTAAGGTGGCAGGCAGGGCTTTACTCTTATTTCTTTTTATGCCTCTGACCCAAGGCGGTTATCATATCGTCACACCGGATGCTCCATTTATTTTATTTTGGTCCTTAAGCCTTTACTTTTTACACAAAGCTATTTTTAAAGGTGATACTAAAGCTTTTTATATTACGGGCATTATGGCCGGTTTGATGATGCTTTCCAAATACCCTGGTGTATTGTTGTTTCCCGCGGTGCTATTATTTTTACTGTTGTCCGAGAAATATCGACATTTATTATTTAAAAAAGAAATTTACTTGGCAGTTATGCTCGCAATCGCTGTATTTTCACCTGTAATTATTTGGAATGCTCAGCACAATTGGGTCTCCTTTGCCTTTCAATTGTCCCATGGTATGGGCGGGGCAAAAGTGATTAATTGGAACACCTTTGGTATGTTCGTAGCAGGGCAGGCTGGTGTCGCCAATCCCATATTCTTTGTCGCCATGGTATTTTACTTTCTCAAAAACATAAAACAAAATATTCAAGATGAAAAATTATCCTTTTTGCTCTGGCCTTTCCTAGTGCCAATTTTATTTTTCGGCTATGCCGCCCTTTTTAGCAAGTCTGAACCAAATTGGCCAGCCACTGCCTATTTTACAGGAACAATACTGCTAGCCTATTGGCTTACGGCAGTGCAAAAAAGGTGGATTCTTATTTCAGGGGTAGTACTCACCACTGTTTTAATTAGTATTACCTTGTTCCCGCAATTTTTCCCTTGGCTGCCGCCTAAGGCCGCTTTATTAGCCAGGGTATCGGGCTCTGATATTGCCTTTAAAAACGCTACTAGTTATATTAATGCTGCTGATGAAATTGTAATTAGTGATTCTTTTCAAAATGCGTCTTGTACCTGGTATTACATGCCGCAAAAAGAAAAGGTGTACATACTTACGCCTGTGCGGCCATCCACCTATGATTTTTGGAATCAAAATGTTATGGATAAGGGTATTTCTCAGGCCATCTTTATCGGAGATGTTGGCAGACGTAATGAACTTGCCGCCGTTTTTGAAAGAGTGGAGTTAGTAACGGTGGTAAAATATGAAGATCGTTATGCTAAAAAACAATATGAAGTATATCGTTGCTATAATTATAAGGGCAAGGGTATATAGTATAACTTTATGAGGCTAAATTTTTAATATACTGGGCATACTAATCATGAGGTGATTGTATGCCCAGTATTAAATTTACCCTGTCCGTCTTACAGAAAAAGATTCCAGCCTTCATGATAAATTTAATATCGGCAATGAATATCATTAAATATATGGCAATAGGCTTGCTGGTCGTAGCAAGTGTACTGCTGGTAATTATACTTGCTACTTGGAAGAATGGACCTGGTGCTAAAGAAAAACCTACAGAAAACATTGGGGTATTGACGCCGCTTCAGGAGCCTCTTATGGAAGTAAGACTATCGGAAGCATCCAAGGAACCTAAAGCATTTTCCATGCCCATGCAAGGACCGGTCACACTTGATTTTGGTTGGCAGGAACATCCCGTATATAAAGATTGGCGTTTTCATTCCGGCATTGATATACTTGGATCAGAAGGGCAAACAGTGCAGGCTATTAATAGTGGACAGGTAGTGGAAATCGTTACGGATAAACTTACGGGTCTAAGGATAGGCATAAAAAATGATAACTATATTATCTATTATGGTTCTCTTTCCCAGGGCACAGTAGCTGTTGGCGACTATATCCATTCGGGGCAAATCATTGGCGCTGTAGGTAGCTGCGAAGGGGAGAATTATAACCATTTACATTTAGCTATAAAAAATGGTGACCAATATATTGATCCTAAATTACTACTAGTAAATAAGTAAAAAATATAACGTTCCCGATAAAAAGCACAACAGTGCTTTTTTTTATTTTGTCCGCATATATATGTTAAGGGAGTAAAGGTAGGGGGCGGAGATATTATGAAAGATTATATTCGTAAACGTGTGCTAGATATTTGTGATCATATTTTAGAAAGCAAAAATACAGTAAGGCAAGCAGCAAGCGTCTTTGGTGTAAGTAAAAGCACAGTACATAAAGATATGATTGAACGATTACCCTTGATTAATAAGAAATTTGCTAATCGTGTAAAAGTCATATTAGAACAAAATAAAGCCGAGCGACATATCCGAGGTGGAGAAGCCACACGGAAAAAATATAAAGATGTAAAGGAAAATGGCGAGGGAGAAGGATTTTGTTTAAAAATGTAGAACAAAGATAAATATATATGTCTTTTTTAGAGCTTATTTGCAATAGTGCATATGAAAAAATATATAATAGATGCGAGAGGGGACTATTCATGTTAGATTGGTCAATTGACATTGGGGTAGATTTAGGAACTGCCAATGTATTAGTGTACATAAAAGGAAAAGGTATCGTCCTTAGAGAACCATCCGTAGTCGCCATTGATAGTGATACGAATACAGTACTAGCAATTGGTGAAGAAGCACGGGCCATGATTGGGCGTACGCCAGGTAATATTGTTGCCATAAGACCACTAAGGGATGGGGTTATTGCAGATTATGATACGACAGAAAGTATGTTGCGTCACTTCATTCAAAAGGTAGCGGGAAAACGGTTTTTATTTAAACCACGCATTATGGTATGTATTCCTTCCGGAGTAACGACAGTAGAAAAACGAGCAGTGTTAGAGGCTGCAATGCAGGCTGGTGCAAAAAAAACCTATTTAATTGAAGAACCTTTGGCAGCTGCCCTTGGTGCAGGTCTAGATATTTCTGAACCCTTTGGCTCCATGGTCGTTGATATTGGTGGTGGCACGACGGATGTGGCAGTACTTAGCTTAGGCGGTATTGTTGTCAGCGAATCAATTAAAATGGGCGGAGACAAATTTGATGAAGCCTTAGTACGGTATGTGAAAAAAGAATATAATGTTATTATTGGTGAACGGACAGCGGAAACCATCAAAGTAAATATTGGTACAGCATTAGCCAATGGGCGCAATGAACGCATGGAAATTCGTGGTCGAGACTTATTGTCGGGCTTGCCAAAGTCCTTAACCATCACGTCTAAAGAAACCTTAGATGCTTTAAGCGAGTCCGTATCCCTTATTGTACAACGCGTCAAATCTGTACTCGAAAGTACTCCGCCAGAATTATCTTCGGATATTATGGACCGGGGCATTATAATGACAGGTGGCGGTTCCATGCTTCATGGTTTGGACAAGCTCATTCAACAAGAAACCGGTATACCCACCTACTTAGCCGAGGATCCTTTGTCTTGCGTAGCGCTAGGTACAGGTAAAGCTTTAGATTCTTTAGGAACCATTGAAGATAGTTTAACTACATTAAAAAGAGGCAGCTTAGCCTAAAGGGGTGACGTTATGATTCGTGGTATTTATACTGGAGCATCAGGAATGGTTGCGGAGTCCACCCGGACAGATGTTATTTCTAATAATTTAGCCAATGCCAATACGGCAGGATTCAAAAAAGATGTGGCTGTAGCCAAAGATTTCGCCAGTGTACTCATTACCCGTATTAATGACGGACCTAATGCTCCTGTGATTGGTAGTTTAGGTCGTGGTGTTATGGTTGATGAAGTTGCGACAGAACATTCCACGGGTCTAATGCGCAATACAGGTAACTCCTTTGATATGGCAATTGAAGGACAAGGCTTCTTTACAGTTGAAACCCCCCAAGGTGTTCGCTATACTCGCAATGGCACCTTTGCTAAAAACATACAAGGGGAAGTTATCACCAATGAAGGGTATCGTGTCCTTGGCGAAAATGGACCTATTTCTATACAAGGCACCAAAATGACGGTTAGTGATGATGGCAATATATTTGTTGATGATCAACCAGCTGGTAAGTTTAAAATTATGGAGTTTGAGGACAAAAAAGCCTTGGTAAAAGAAGGTGGTAGTTTGTATTCCCTGTCGCCAGGTCAAACTGGTAAAGCTGGAACAGCAGGTGTACGCCAAGGGTTTTTAGAAATGTCCAACGTAAATGTAGTTAGTGAAATGGTCAATCTCATTGCCAATTATCGAGCTTATGAAATAAATGGTAAGGTAGTGCAATCTCATGATCAGTTAATTGGTAAAGCCGTAAATGATGTGGGCAGGCTATAATCCTCTTTTTCCCACTTACTTTATTTGAACTTTACTACGATATATAATTAGGATTAGGAGTCTACGAGTATTTATAGTTTCTACATATAGGAGGAATCGTATTATGATGAGATCGTTATGGACCGCGGCATCCGGCATGATTGCCCAGCAGGCGAATGTGGATGTTATCGCCAATAACTTGGCCAATGCCAATACCACGGGCTATAAAAAAAGTCGGACAGACTTTCAAGATTTGATGTATCAAAATATGCGTCAAGCTGGCTCTACTACTGGTCCTGATACCCAACTTCCAACGGGTATACAAATAGGACATGGTGTGCGTCAAGTGGCCACCCAAAAAATTTATACAGAAGGCAGCTTTCAATCAACAGGTAACTCCTTAGATATGGCAATTGAAGGAGATGGCTTTTTTCGAATTAATATGCCTGATGGTACATTTGCCTATACCCGAGATGGTTCTTTTAAGCAAGATTCTCAAGGGAGAATTGTTACCTCAGAAGGCTATCCGCTAGAACCCGCAATTACCATTCCAGAAGGAGCTACTGATGTTTCAATATCGGCAGATGGTTTTGTAACGGCCAAAATTCCTGGTTCCACTACTCCGCAAGATTTAGGGCAGATACAATTGACGCGATTTGTAAACTCAGCAGGTCTTGATAGTATTGGGCGTAACTTACTCAAAGAAACAGCCGCCTCTGGAGGCCCCTTAGAAATGAACCCAGGCACCGATGGAGCAGGTACCATTCAACAAAAATATCTAGAAATGTCCAATGTTCAGATTGTTGAAGAAATGGTAAATATGATTGTAGCCCAGCGAGCTTATGAAATAAACTCTAAGGCGATCACCACCTCGGATAATATGTTGGAACAGGCTGCTAATTTGAAACGTTAGGTGGATGCCATGAAAAATAAAGTATGCTTATTGCTGCTAATGCAGCTATGGCTGCTAATGGATTTTGCCTTCGCGGAAGGTATTACAGTGATTGTGGCTCCAGCCGCTCGCGTGGATGGAGCCTTTATTACCTTAGGGCAATTAGCTGAGATTACTGGCGAGGACCAGGCAGAAGTTGATCGCTTGCGTCAACTGAAAATAGGCAATGCACCGGCACCTGGCAGTAGTGTTGTGTTAACGAAAGAATTGCTGGGTATGCGCCTAGCGGGGACAGGGGCAGATTTTAGCGGCATTACTTGGACGGTTCCCGATTTAGTTACGGTAACGGCGAATTCTCAATCCCTAAGTGGACAAATGCTTATGGATAAGGCGATTGGAATGATAGAGCAACAAGCTGGTTTGGGAGCAAATTCCAAAGATTTAAGTATTGAGGTTCTAGGGAACGTACAAGATCTTGTTATCCCGGTAGGGAACCTAACGATACATACTTCTTTGCCTTATGGCATCCATTATAGTGGACCCACCCAAGTGGTTCTTGTTATTAATGTCAATGGGCAATTCGTTACGAAGGTTACGATACAGTGTGCCGTAAAACTATATCGTCAAATCGTAGTGGCTGCAGGCCCGATTAATGCAGGTGAAATACTTACGGCAAGCAGTCTGCGTCTAGAACGTATGGATGCAGGTAAGCTAGGAGCTGGCTATTTTACAGAAATGGATAAAGTAATAAATCTTATGGCCCGGCGTTCGTTAACACCAGGGATGGTGGTAATGGATTCGATGGTAAATAAGCCTATACTCATTAAACGAGGAACTTTGATTAACCTTGTCGCTCGTATTGGTAGCATGGAAATTACAACAACAGGACAAGCTATGCAAAATGGCATTGAAGGTCAGCTCATTCGTGTGAAAAATATAAATTCTACTAAAATAATTTCAGGAAAAGTATTGGATGAAAATACAGTGCAAGTTTTGACGTACAAAAGTGTTTCTCCGTAGATATAAATTGGTTCCCGCAGATTGCTGTTAGCCAGTTAGAAAGTGAAGGTGTAAGATATGTGTAACCTAACAAAGGTTATTGGCAGTATAGTGTTAGGTTGTCTATGTATACTATTACTGTCCGTGCCTTGTGCATCTGCTGCGTCCTTGTGGAGTGAGACCGGGCCAGGGATGAGTATATATAGTGATCGCAGAGCCCACGCTGTAGGCGATATTCTAACAATTATTATTAGTGAAAATTCAAATGCTTCCCGGGGTGGTAAAGCTGATAATTCTAAGAGTACTGATACCAATGTAGATATGGAAGTTGGGATTTTTGGGAGAATCTTAGGTTTCTTTGGGATTGGTACTCCAGCGAAAGTTACAGCCAATGCCACCAATAGTGATAGTTTCCAAGCGAAGGGATCCATTACGAATACCAATAATGTAAATGCTAGAATGACAGCACAAGTCATAGAAGTAAAGCCCAATGGTAACTTTTTGATTGCCGGGACACAGAGCATTCGGCAAAATGGGGAAGAACAGAAAATCACTATTTCTGGCATTGTTCGTGCAGAAGATATTTCAACCAATAATACGGTTTTATCTTCGTCAATCGGGGATGCACAAATTCAAATTGATGGTAAAGGGCCGATTGCAAATAAGCAAAAGCAAGGTATTATTAGTCAGTTCTTTAACATTTTCTTTTAAAGCGGAGGATATTATGCGTAGATTAGCAGTAATTATGACCCTTTTATGTTGTAGTCTGGCAATCATGCCTGAGGCTATTGGAACAGCTGCTGCCTTTACACGAATTAAAGATGTGGCCAAGGTTCAAGGGGTAAGATCTAACCAATTAGAAGGATATGGATTGGTTATAGGCCTTAATGGTACGGGGGATTCCAATAAGATCCTGCAAACCATGCAGTCAGTATCCAACATGCTTAAAAGCTATGGCTTGACAGTCAGCGCTGCCCAAATGCAAGCTAAAAATGTAGCGGCTGTTATTGTTACCGCCCAGCTTCCGCCCTTTGTAAAAGCTGGTGATACCATTGATATTAAAGTGTCATCCATGGGAGATGCTAAAAGTTTGCAAGGTGGTGTATTGTTACAAACACCTCTTAGAGCTGCTAATGGTCAGGTTTATGCTGTTGGTCAGGGAGCAGTTTCTACTGGTGGCTTTTCCGCAGGTGGCGGAGGAAGCAGCCAAGCAAAGAATTTTCCTACAGTAGGTACGACGCCCAACGGGGCAATTGTAGAACGGGATGTCGCTACCCAGCTAGTAACGAATGGCGCAATTACTTTATCCCTAAATCAGCCGGACTTCACGACGGCCAATCGGATTAGTGAAGCTATTGATAGTCGTTTTGGTAGTATCTCTGTTGCTCGAGACCCAGGAACGGTTATGGTAAATGTACCCGGTCAATATGAGGGGAATATCGTAGGTTTTGTAGCTTCTATCGAGGATTTGTCCGTAAATCCTGATAATATTGCTAAAATTGTCATTAATGAACGTACTGGAACCATTGTAATGGGGGCTAACGTAACCATTGATGAAGTAGCCGTAGCCCAAGGTGGGCTTAGCATTACCATTACCAAAGATAAAACCATATCCCAACCACCTCCTTTCTCGAATGGATCTACGGTGGTGACAAACAATACGAATGTTGATGTAAAAGAAGATAAAGCCAATGTTATGGTATTACCAGCTACCGCCAATGTAGGCGATGTAGTCAATGCTCTCAATGCCATTGGGGCTACGCCGCGGGATATTATTTCTATCTTGCAAGCCATAAAAGCTTCGGGCGCATTGCATGCTGATTTACAGATAATTTAAGGTGGTAATGAATATGCAAATCAATGGAAGTTATTCAAATGGTGTAATGAATAAAGTTAGTTCGGTACAGACGAAAGCCGAAGATGATTTCGCTAAGCATCTAGAAAATGCAACGGATCAAGCAACAGAAGCCAAAGATGATGCGAAATTAAAAACTGTTTGCAAAGATATGGAAGCCATGTTTCTCAATATCATGCTGACAAATATGCGTAAAACCGTACAAAAATCCACTTTGGTAGATACTTCCAAAGAAGAAATTATGACTTCCATGCTAGACAGTGAAATGACTAAAAATATGGCCAAGGCTGGCGGTATGGGACTCGCGGATATGCTTTATCGGCAACTCCATATTTCAGCCAGTGGCGTGAAAAGACCCCAGGCACCCAAATAGTGCCTGGTTTTTTTCGCGGAATCAGAAAGTATAACACTTTCTTGATTCCAAGCAAGGGCAACTAAGACTTGGCCCAAGAGGAGGATTTTTCATGTTTAAAATATATAAAATTGCCAGCGTAGTAATGTTACTGTTATTATTTGCCACCCAAGGTGTAATGGCGGCAAAGGCGCCAGTGGTACCCGTACCTAAAGTTACTCAGCCCCAAGTTGATGTATCCTTATTGCAACATATGCGGTATAGTCAGACGCCGCAAAAAATAAGAATTGTATTTGATGTAACCAAGTTGCCAACCTTTAGCGCCAGCTTGTTAGAAAATCCCGATCGATTGGTCGTTGATTTGAGTGGAATCGTTGCGAAAGAAAATATTCCTACCATGACTTTTGATGATCAGGTTATTACGAATGTAGAAATGGCAACTCCTGAGACAGGTAAACTTAAAGTAATCATTAATCTTAAAAAACCCGCCATCTATAAGATTTTTACATTAGCTAACCCCAATCGTATTGTCCTAGATATTATGAAAGAGGTTGATCAAAAAGTTGAAAGAGAACTTGCGCCTGGCATCAAGTACATTTCACTTGCCCGCACCACACAGGCAGGGCCAGTGAGCACTCATATTATCAATATGAGTGCTGGAACAAAGTACATGATACAGCCTGCCTTGTCAAATGATGCTGTCACAGGTCTAGAAAGACTGAAATCCATAGCGGATAATAATAAGGCGCTTGTAGGTATAAATGCATCTTACTTTGCTTTAAATGGAGAAATATTAGGGCTGTTAAAAATGGATGGCGAGGTTGTTAGTACCTCTACGGTAGAGCGTACGGTTCTTGGAATATTGCCTGACGGGAAAATCAAAATCGATCAAACAGATTATAAGGGAAGTATTAGTTTGCCCGATGGCAAAATGGTAGCCATCACCGGTGTCAATCACGAACGGGGACCAAATGATTTGATTTTATATAATAATCACTTTGACAGTATGACAGGCACCAATCAATATGGTACGGATTATATTATCAATAAGGATAAAATAACAGCTATTACCCACGGCAATGCAGCTATTCCTCCAGGATGTGTGGTATTATCTGCCCATGGCAGTATGGAGAAAGTGTTAGCAAGCTTAAAAGTAGGAGATGTTATTACTATAAACCAAACCCTAGGGAAAACGTGGGATGAGGCCCCTTATGCTCTAGGAGCAGGACCACGGCTTATAAAAGATGGCGGGGTGTTTTTAACAAGTAAAGAAGAGGAATTTCCTGGGGATATTATCAGTGGACGAGCTCCCCGCACGGCAGTCGGCTTTACCAAAGAAGGGAATATAATTCTTCTCGTGGTTGATGGTCGACAACAGCACAGTGTTGGTATGACATTATTAGAATTGGCTCTCTTTATGCAAGAATTTGGTGTTGTTGATGCTATGAACTTAGATGGTGGTGGCTCTAGTGAGATGGTAGTAGAAGGGAAAATTGTTAATCAGCCATCTGACGGCAAAGAACGACCAGTAGGAAATGCCTTACTCATTGTCCCTAAAATATGACAAAAGATAGTAAGAATTATTTAATGCGTTATCATAAATAATGCTGTATAATTAAACTAATTAAGGAGGTGTTTTTTATGCTTCGTAAGAAAGCTATCATAATAACAATCCTACTCCTTGTCGTGGCAGGTAGTTTGATTGTTGCAGCAAGCGCTGCTGTTGACCAAAAAGGGGTGCTAGCAGGAAAGGTAATATCCGTATTAGCGGTAGGTACGCCAGTTCGTGAAGGTGATATTTTAGTGAAGGTAGAGACTTTAACGGGAGCTGTTCCTGCTGCGCGGGCGACCACCAAGGGCGTAATTGCAGAAGTGTTAGTCAAACCTGGTGATTCCATTAAAATTGGTGATATTGTTGCACGTATTCAAGTAGCGAAATAGAGAAAGGATGATATGTTTGAAACAACTATTTAAGCAGTGTCGCCTGGCACTGCTTGCTTTTTTCATACTGCCAGTATCTTTAGTTCTAGCGGCACCAGAAATTATGCCTGTTACTGAAGTACAGCCAGGGATGAGGGGGATTGCCAAGACGGTAGTGTCGGGAACGGAATTGGAAGAATTCGGCGTAGAAGTGTTAGGAATTATGAAAAATAAAGGGGCCACTGGTGATTTGATTTTGATTCGCACCTATGGTGATGTCATTGAGCGTACGGGAGGAATCGCCCAAGGTATGAGTGGTAGTCCAGTATATATTAATGACAAGCTAGTGGGGGCGGTTGCCTATGGCTGGTCTTTAACCGATCATAAAATTGGTATGGTGACACCCATTGAGGATATGCTAAAAATGTGGGAACTTCCTGATAATTTTAACGGGAGTACTGTGGTAGCTCACCCTATTGAGGGGTTTGAGGAAGTAGCGACACCGCTTATGGTAGCTGGTTTTGGGGAACATGCTTTAACCATGCTACAAGACAAGCTAAAGCCATTTAATTTAATTCCTTATGCGGTAGGTGACGTCCCATCTGGTGTAAACTTTGGTCCATTAGAACCGGGCAGTGCTGTTGGGGTAGAAATGGTTCGTGGTGATGTTAGTATGGGGGCGCTCGGAA
>JAPUES010000041.1 GCA_027492445.1 Sporomusaceae bacterium
AAACATAAAAACACAAACTTGGATAATATTACTACCCTTAAACGCATAAATTACTCAACTCTTAGCATATAAGATTACAGAATAAAAAAACGTTACGCGTCCTTTGTAAAGCCCAAGCGACGGGTTCATGTTATTATAAGCGGAGGTTAAATGCTAATGGCGGAGCGTTAATAACATGAACCTGGCGCGCTCAAAAAGAAATAAGGCATTCTCTAAACAGCAAAGAAAACCGCCGAATTTTTAAAATTCGGCGGTGCTTTTTATTTTTTCAATAACAGAACCATATCATCAATATTCTTTAGTAAGGTCAAAGACTGCTGCTGACTTTCTGGTAAACGTAAATAATCAGATTTTCTCAGTACAAAATAAGCCTGGTTATTTTCTTGGATGGCGCGAATGACTTGCTCATCTTCCTTTACTTCTCGGCCATAAATATCAGTATAAAAAGTAAAACCAGGATGTAGAAATTTGATAATATAGACAGGCGAATTACCATCATAGATAGTATTAAATTCTTGCGCTGCACTTTTCATAGTAAATTGAGGTGCAGCAGCAGGAAATAGTACATATACCAATACCATAGAAAACAAGGTCATGCCGACAATTTGTATACCAAGCGCCCGGCCAATCGCCTTCTTCCAGAGAAAATAGGCTACCCCTACGGCCATTAGTATAAAAATAAGGCCTGTCATATAAACGCCAGACTGTAATTCTGGCATAGTTTCTAAGCCAGCTAGCATACCCCCTGTAAACAATACAGAAAGTATCAGGAGTAAAATCCCCCAAGAAGCGTTAGAATTCTCATGCTTTTGCGTCCATAGACGGTCAATATACCAGCCAACAATCATGGCTAAGGGTGGATACATGGGTAAAATATAAGAAACTAATTTT
Source organism: Sporomusaceae bacterium (assembly GCA_027492445.1). Lineage (GTDB taxonomy): Bacteria > Bacillota > Negativicutes > DSM-13327 > DSM-13327 > CTSoil-075. The sequence goes on from JAPUES010000041.1 coordinate 892, forward strand.
GTTTGGGAAAAGGTAAAAAACATAAATATAACCACTGCCCAACAATTTAAAAATACTAATACGGAAAAATCCTTTTTACTTTTTCGCAAGGAGGCCCACATGGACTGAAACATAATAGCTGTCCAAGGGAAAAATCCTACCATCAGCACTGGTATATAATAATACCATAGCACTCCTTCTGGGTGCTCTGGGGATGTAAAACGCGTCATATTATGAAAACCTAAAAAGGTTTCAATAAAAGGATTCCCATGAATTTGATACATGGCTATATACCAAGGTAATGCGACGAGAGCATACAGCACTAACCCCGAAGGTATTGCCATAGTTTTGAGCAAGGTCCAATGGCGGGTAACTAGAATATAAGAAAAAACAATGGCCCCAGGAAGCAATAAGCCAATCGGCCCTTTCGTTACCGTGGCTAAGGCTGCAAAGAAATAGGCCCAGTAATACTTTTTATCAATAAAAGCTAGCAGTGACAAGCTTAAGAATAAAAGTAAGGTCATATCCGTAACGGCGGCTTTGCCAAGATAAAAAAATTCAATACTCGTTGTGAGCACTAAGGCCCCTACTATACCCGCTCGTTCATTAAAGAGACGGCGACCAGCAAAATAAACTACTAAGGTACAGAGAACGCCAAGGAATGCTGAGGGAAAGCGCGCCGAAAATTCACTAATGCCAAATACTTTATAAGAAGCAGCCACCAACCAATAATACATGGGCGGTTTATCATACCAATACTCACCATAAATCCGCGGTGAGACAAATTCGTTAAAGGTAATCATTTCTTTCGGTGTCTCGGCATAAACAGGTTCATCCGGATCGAGTAGCGGTATACCCCCTAGGTTTGAAAAAATAATGATAATGCTAACAATGGCGACTAGCCAAAAACCTGATCCAAGCTTGGGAAACATAACTACCTCCATATTCTATCAATTTAAGTGAATGATAATAAGCGCTAGATAAGAGAACGGTAGGTTTTTCCTAAGCCGTCAATAAGAGGCATAGTAGGCTCCCAGTGTAAGGACGCTACGGCAGCCTTATTTGATAATAAGGATTTATAGATGTCACCATCACGGGGATCGCTATAGACTTTACTTACTTCCCTATCCGCAACCCTTCCCATATATTCGATTAGGGTATTAACCGTAGTCTCTGTCTGGGTGCTAATATTATACGTAGTATTACCAGCAGCAGACAGCAGGGATTGGTAGTTGGCAGCGGCAATATCTCCTACATAAATAAAATCCCGGGTTTGTTCGCCGTCGCCAAAAATACTGATGGGTTGATTTTCATGAATTTTACGAGCAAAAATACTAATGACGCCCCCTTCCCCACTATCGCCTTGCCGTTCGCCATAGACATTGGCATACCGTAAGACGACATAAGAAAGACCGTACACTTTATAATAAAGCGCTAGGTACTGTTCACAAGTCAGTTTACTCAGTCCATAAAAAGAAGTAGGCGCGGTAGGAGCGGTCTCTAGGACAGGCAGAGACTGGACGTCTCCATAGACGGCAGCAGTAGAGGCAAACACAATACGTTTTACATTGGTTTTGCGACAAGCTTCGAGAATATTAACCGTCCCTGCCACATTGACGTCGCAATCATAAGCAGGAGCTTCTAGGGATTTGTGGACCATGGTTTGGGCCGCCAAATGAATGACATACTCAAACCTTTCTTTCTCAAATAAGGCTAAGACTTCCGGGCTACGAATATCCATAGTAAGGAATGTAGCAGCACTAGGGATATTTTCTTTTAGTCCAGTACTTAAATTATCAAGAATGGTGACGTGGCAATTCTCCTTAAGTAGTTTTTCAACAACGTGAGAGCCAATAAAGCCAGCACCACCGGTTACTAATACTTTCATCTGTCATTTTCCCCCTAACGATAAATCTCGAAATGAGATTAACTTTATGTTGTTATTAAAACATCGTTCTTTTACAACTTTACTTGTTACACCTGCCAATTCTTCTTGCCCATGATAATTCCAGCCATAGTTGTCATTTAGGACCTGATTATTGGTTCCTGGGTGCATCATAATTTCGGATACCCCTTGGGGTAATTTATCAAGAATAGCTAACAAAAATTCTTCTTGTAAATTGCCACCAGCCAGCATACCAAAAAAATGGTCTGGTGCTAGAAAAGCATGTTGCCGCGCCTTTCTAGCTGCTAATTGAGCTAAAAAGGTTAATCCTCCTCTAGATAAAAAACGCACAGGGGAACAGGGATAGCTACCAAGAAAACAGTAAGGTTCCCGAGGAATACGGATGGCTTTAATGCCAAACTCTTTCCCAATTTTTATGACAAGATCAATAATACCAGGCATAATATGTAGATGTTGATGACTATCCAAATGGCTTATTGGTATACCAAAATCCATTACTTTCTTTACTTGTGCCCTAAGTTCCTTATAAATATGGGACAATTCTACTTTTCCCGCTAGATAGCGTTGTAAAAACTGAGGATACTGGGCAAATAAATTACCATCGGGATCTACTAATGAACTTACTTCCTTGCCATCACAAAGGGATTTTTCCCCGACTAAGGTTAAATGTATGCCAAGGCCTAGGGTTTTATGCTGGCTAGCGAGTGCTATAGCATGGTCAAAGGCTTTGCCATTGGCCATAATGGTGGTACTGGTAATAAGCCCTTCCTTATGACCTTTTACAATCCCTATATTTACGGTTTCATCTAAGCCAAAATCATCGGC
>JAPUES010000042.1 GCA_027492445.1 Sporomusaceae bacterium
GGATCACAGAAATTAATATACAATCGATTAATCTCGCCAGGTGCAAAAATTTCAAGCAAATGATTCACATCAAAAACTAGTAAGCGAACATTTTTAAGGCCTTTTTCGCGAACTTTTTGTGCAACATAATAAAGTACATCTTGTTGGGCTTCAATGCCTACAAAGTTAATCTCAGGATGTTTTAGGGCCATTTCACTTATGAATTGACCTTTTCCTGTCCCCAATTCAACATGAAGGGGAGCATCGTTTCCAAATATTTCATGCCAATGCCCTTTCATGTGATCGCCCATCTTCTGTAGTTCATCAACAAGGTTTGCACCTTTTCCTAAGGTTTTAGCACAAAGCAAATCTTTACGCAAAACAATATCACTATACTCTGTCAGCGCCTCGCTTACCCAAGGCTTTTTTCTTAATCTCATATTTATCTCCTACCAAACTTTATTAGTCTTTATCTAAACCAAATTTTTTCAAATACCGATACAGGGTAACGCGGCTAACATCTAGCATATTTGCCAAGCGGCTAACATTCCCGCCAGCAACATTCCAAGCCTCCACAAAAACATCTCTATCTTCCTTCCATGCTATACCAATGCCAGTATCCCCTAGCAAACTAATATCCTGCATCTGAATACTCGTACTTGCAGTATTAAAGAAAGCTTGTTCTACAACGCCTTGCAGTTGTTTTATATTCCCTGGCCATTCATAAGACATTAAGACTTCTGTTGCCTCAGGAAGGATTTCTTTGGCTGGCATATTATGCTGGGCTGCAAGTTCAAGGATAATATGTTCGGCTAGCAGTGGAATATCTTCGCGCCGAGCTCTGAGAGGCGGAATGCGAATGGTACTCTTGGAAATGAGTCCATACAATTGAGAAGAAAAAGCTTTTTTTTCCGTCAATCGTTTTAAATCGTTATCACAAGCAGCAATAATGCGAATGTCAAAACTACGTTTGACCTTTTCACCCTCTCGACATAATTCCTTGTTTTTTAATGCTTCCGCTAATTTCCCTGCCACATGAAGAGGTATTTTTTCCACTTCATCTAAGAACAATGTCCCGCCATTGGCTAGTTCAATTTTCCCTGGACGACTTTCATCTCGGGGTTCCCCCGAACCAAATAGCTCGTCTTCTAGTACTTCTGGCGTAATATCACCGCACTTTAAAGAGATAAGCGGCCCTGCGGCCCGTACACTTGCCTGATGAATGGCATGGGCTAAACGTTGTTTGCCCGTTCCTGATTCCCCCTGCAACAATAAATGATTGCCATTACGAGCTACACGACCAGCCTTTTCTTGCATAGCAGTAAAGATAGGCGCCTTGCCTACCATACTGGCTAGACTATATCTCGCCTTATAGCCAACAGCATGAGCTACGAGAGTTCGCAAATCTTCAATGGGTAAGGATACCGCTACAACGCTTGTTACCACATTGTCATTTTCTAGAGGCACTACCGTGGTAATGTCCTCATAGGTTTTGCGCGGAGTAATCCATGTTACTTCTTTATTATAAGATGGGACACCTTTAAAACCTCGATAGAGTGGCGTATGCCGATAATTTAACACCACATCATTTAAATTAGGCACTCCTCCATTGGTGGCTACGGCATCAATACCTGCTAATCGACTTCGGCCGAGTTTATTGCTATAAACTACTTCGCCCCCTGATACAATATGATACACGGCAAAAGGTACAGAATCTAAAATCGCATGTCGTGCTTCGAGCTGAGTAAGCATTGTCAAATATTGTTCCATTGCATACTTTATGCTTAGTAAAAAAGCGACTACCGCGCTATAAGGCAATTTGTCTTGTTGCACGGAAAGAACCGTTACAATGTATACTACCTGTTTGTCTACTATTATGGGCACAGAACAAGCATCACCATCTTGGCACTCTTTAATCCACATTTCTGCCCCGAACAGTACAAAGGGAACTTTATGCTCATTGGCAATACTAATACTTGACGTTCCAATATCTGTTTCTGCTAGTCGGGCCCCTTCTAATTCCCCTGGCGTTTTTTGAAAGAAGGGCAACGCATAATTTTTCAGCACATAGCATTCACTATCTAATAGTAACAAGCTCAAATTATATACATTAAAATATTCTCTAGTTTGGTTATATAGTCCATCTAGATACTCAATGCCTTTTTGGTGTAAATGCTGCCTTCTTACAAATTCATGCTTGTCTAGTTTAGCCAGTACCGGCATTTTCTCAGAGGCAACCCCGAGTTCCCTGCTTTTTTCCCATGACTGGGCAACCCAAGGATGTACATTAGGATCCATTTCCCCTTTGGCAACAAATTTTTTATAATATTGTTCTAGCTTATCTTTATTGCGCGGTTCTCGAATCATAAAAGCCCTCCGTCCCTATCTTATATTGCAAGCAATATATTTATCTGAATAGCAAAATGATAACATAAATTCAGTAAAAATCCATAACTTATTTAATATTATTACCTTTTATCTGCTTTTTACAAGATTTTTTACCACTGAGACCCACAAAAACAGTCCCTTTCTTACAAAAAAAGATAGGTAGGCCAAGTGCCTACCCATAGAAATGCGAGTATTAAGTACGATACTGATTCACATCTTCACTGAAATGACCAATTACAACCTTAAATTCCGTAATTTTTTCCATCATGTCTTGTAATTTTTCATTATAAACCTGTACCGAAGCACTCACTTCCTCACTGGCTGCCGAATTTTCTTCCGAAATCGCCGCCAAGGATTCTACCTTCCCATAAACATGACCAAGGCCCGTCATTTCACGTTCTAGCTTTTCAATCATATCAACAATATTATCGGCAACCCCATGTACATTATTTACATGTTTTGTATTACTTGCTACCACTTCATTGAGTTGTCGGCTTTCGATGGCTAATACGTCATATTCGTCTTCAATCATCCCAACAACGTTACTGATAATGTCCATTAACACTTTAAGGTCACTTGTAATACTTTCTGAATGATGATGGGATTGCTCTGCTAGCTTTCGTACTTCTTCCGCCACTACTGCAAACCCTCGGCCATGTTCACCAGCCCGCGCGGCCTCAATGGCGGCATTTAGAGCCAAAAGGTTGGTTTGCCCAGCAATGGCAGCTACCATTCCTGTTATCTCTGTAATTTTTGCAGCTTGAGCCTGTAAGTTTTCCGCTGAGTTTTTTACATCGGCAAAACTTTGCAAACTATGTCCAAGTTTTGCACCTGAGGCCTGCACCTCACCAAAGCCCCGACTGATTTCTGCTACTGCGGCTTCTAAATGCAGTTTATTGCGATTTTGCTCTATTACAACTGTCTTTAAGGTTTCTAAGTTACCATTTAAAATTCCAACGGCCTCTGTCGTTTCCACAGCCTGATTGCCAGCTGCTGTGGCTACATCATAGACCACATTAGAAATTTCTTTCGAGGTATCTGTCATACGATTTGCTAAGGTATTAAAATTATCCGCATACTTATTCATTTCATCTGAAGTACCTTTAAAGCCTACAAATTCCCTTTTCAAACGGCTTTTATAAAGGGATATACCTTTAATAACTTCTTCAAATTCATCATTTGTATGTAAATTGGTTTCTAAGAAATATTTACGTTCTTGAAG
>JAPUES010000043.1 GCA_027492445.1 Sporomusaceae bacterium
CGCACCAACTACATTCTGTAAGAAACAAAAAAACACCTGCATAATAGGTGTTTTTTATTACCATATAAAATTTATTCTAAATAAGCCTTACCCAGAATAATATTATCTAAAAAATGCTTAATTTTTAGTTGTCAGATATATTAAGCGACTTTAAAAATGCTTCCCTAGCTTTCTCTTTTTTATGTTCTTCTTCCAGTTGTTTAGCCTTTATAGCAAGCATTTCTTTATGATGTTCCGCCAACTTCCGTCTCTCATTTTCTAGCTTGATTCTTTCCTCTTCAGTTTTCTGCGCCGCTCGTTTTCTTTCCCCTTCTTTAGCCACTTTAGCAAAATGATCTGCCAATTTTTTCTCTTCCAAGGCTATTTTTTCAGCTATATCACGTTTCTTTTGAAAAAAAAGGGCATCTTCTTTTTTTATCTTTTCTATTTGTTTATTAAACAGCTTTCTAGCAACCATACATAAGACCCAGATGCCACATACATAAGGCATGTAGTACTTTAAAAATGGACTAACTTCATCTTTAAATAATACAAGATATATATACCAGACTGAGGGCGGAGTAAGTAGAATAATTCCCCCCTTTGCCCACGCCGCAAAATTGCTAAAAGTTTCTTTATCCATCGTACACCTCCATAATACTACCTCAAAAATATCTAAACCATCATCTTTAAACGGTGTTTTTTTATATAAGAGCTAATAAAAATTTAAGGATTATTGCATGCTTGGAAATTCTCTTCTATCACAATACAGCCAATAAGACTTTCTTTTAATGGATTTGACCAATTTTTATCACCAATAGATTTTACTATATCCACATGATTACATTGATTTCATTCCCTATAGCACATTCTAACATGGTCGATATTAAGACTATTAAACAAATAATTATCACTTAGAAACTCATTGTACTTTATCTTCTCTAAAAGAGACATACTCATATATTTATTATGGAGCTGTCAAGAGTTAGACTGGTAAAAGTCTACACTTCTTTTTATAATACTTCTATTGTCTTCTGCTAAATCAGAAGTATTGTAAACCACCCAAATAAAAGTTAATACCATAAACATTATGCACATCAAGCCTATCTCTTTTAATATATTCATAGTTTTCTTGTATTAAAATAAAAAGCTTTACTCTACTATTATCCTGGATTCCCGGAAACTCATAACGAGAAGTCGCAAAAACTCAGTAATTCCAATGGTTAAAGCGATTATACACTCTCGTTATGCAGGAAAGTTGTACCGAGTATAAAAACCCAGTGTTTTCAAGGGTTGTAGACGTTATCGTTACGTAAATCCGGGAATCTAGGTATTATCTATTCTTTCGACTCTGGCACATCCTTCACACGCCGGTAGAATGTCCCTCGATCCATGCCGAGCTTATTCATGGCAGCAACTGCAGTCATCTCTCCCCTTCTCCAATCAAGTACCACATTTTCAAAGTTTTGTGGCACTTCGATTTTTGGCCGACCAAATCGCTTTCCTTTCTTCCGGGCAATATCTAGACCCTCGCGCTGACGCTGCAGTGTAGTTTCTCGCTCAAGCTCAGCCAGGGCTCCAAAGATAGTTAACATGAACTTTCCTTGTGGCGTAGCTGTATCAAAATTCTCTTTAAGAGATACCAACCCTACCCCTTTTTTCGTGAGGATTTCAACAAGGCTCAAGAGATCCTTCGTGCTACGCGCCAATCGCGACAAGCTTTCTATATACAGCACATCTCCTTCGCGAACGTACTCAAGCATTTTTTTCAATTCTGGCCGATCAGTGTTCTTCCCAGATAGTTTTTCGGAAAAAACTTTCTCTATATTCTTTTCTTGAATCGCCACTTCTTGCCGGTCTAAATTTTGGTCTAAAGTTGAAACTCGTATATATCCTATTTTTGCCATAAGTCACTCCTAGCATTAAAATTATCACAAAATATTGTATTAAATTTTGTGATAACACAAAATTATTTTTTCAAGGTTTTGTGCTATTGGTTTTTTACTATCACAAAAGGTAAGGTTTTTGACACACTGGTATTTTAACAAAAACCGCTTTTTATATATTAATTTAGGCTCTTGCCTAGGAAACAGAAATAATTATACTGTTTCCATATGATTAAATACAGCAAATTAAGCTCTCAGAAAATTCATCAAATTTTGAAGTGTTTTTGTGAGGATATTCCTAGTGTAAAAACGGCAGTTATATTAGACTTAAATCGTCGTACTGTAGATAGATATTACGGTATCTTTCGAGATAAGATTGTAAAGTATCTTCTTTCAGAAGAAAAACATTTATTTGAGTGAGAAATTGAAGTAGATGAAAGCTATTTCTGAGCAAAGCGTATCCGAGGAAAAAAATGAAGATGAGCAGCTGGAAAAACTCCAGTATTCTGACTTCTCAAGAGAGAATGAAAGGTGTATGTTCGAATAGTGGAGAATTGTTCAAGGAAAGGTACTAGAATGAAGTACAGTATATTCAGATGGATGGAAAGCATATGATGGACTTATTCTAAACGGATATGACCATTATAGAGTATTTCACTCTCTTAATGAATTTGCAAGATGAAAAAGTCATGTAAATGGTATAGAAACATTTTGGAGTTTTGCAAAGAGAAGACTATCAAAGTTTAACTGAGTAGCTTCTTCTAAATTTCCTATCTATCTGAAAGAATGTGAGTTTCGATATAATAATCGTGACAAGAAAAATCTTTTAGATATAATGAAGAGAATTGTTAAGAAATTTTAATATTTCCTAGGCAAGAGCCTAGTTTAATATCTCTAAATTTTCCAAAAATAAAGTATATTAATTTCTTTTTCTATTTAAATACATATTAACGTCACTCTTGAGATGTGCTTCATTTAACTCCTTTTTTAAAATTGCTTCTTGTTCTGCTTTTTCTTCATCTCTTTTCTGATACCCCTTCGCTATTGGTGCTAATAATACTGCAACAATAAGTCCTATTGCCCCAACTGGAAAAATATACAAAAAAGTATTAAACTCTTTTTTACTTATTAGCCCACCTATTTCCATAAATAAAAGAATAATAGCTATAAAAAAGCTAATTCCTGAAAGTCCTGCCATTATTGTCCCTATTTTAATTATCATTTCTATTATTGTTCTCAATAAAATCACCTCTTTTAAATATATTATAACAAAATACATAAATTACTGTCTAATTAGATTAGACAAAACTCTCCGCGCATCCGCAACTCCATAAGAGCTTTCTATAAGCCAAATAAGCTGTCCAAAATTGTACATTTTTCTTATAAAAAAGCAAGGTAGTATCAAGTCTCCACCTTGCTTTTTTAGTGCGAAAACCGCAAACAAGCTACCGCCTTTATTTCTTAATTTTTAAGGCATATGAATACTTTACAAGCTCGCTGGCATATAGCCAAACTTCAGCTTAAGACAAAATCTAGGGTGGCTGATATTCTTTCCCAATCATCTAAATCGGAACAAAAAGATGATAGTTTTGAATTTGCATTTAATCCTTTTGATGAGGAACAAAGCGGAACACCAGCCGACTTCGATTATACTCAAAAAAAGTATGGTATCAACAGTAAGTTTAAACTTCTCTTTG
>JAPUES010000044.1:0-2082 GCA_027492445.1 Sporomusaceae bacterium
TACCGGACAGGTGATGTAGTTCGCTATACCCCTGAGGGAGAAATTGAATATCTTGGCCGTAGTGATGATCAAATTAAGCTGCGTGGTTTTCGCATTGAACTATCAGAAATAGAATCTGTTCTGATGCAAAATCCAGCCATTCAATCAGCAGCGGTGGCCCTTCATCCGACAGGCCAGCAACTTGCTGCCTATGTAGTGGTGAGAGAAGGGTATACCATTGATTATAAGGAGCTGCGGGAGACCTTAAAAAGTCGCTTACCTTCTTATATGATTCCAGCTTGGCTGGATGAAGTAGAAATATTGCCTACCTCCATTAGCGGCAAAATAAATCGCAAACAGCTGCCAACGGCAATTCATCCCTTCTTAGATGACCAGCGTCAAATTATTTCTCCCCGCACAGCATTAGAAGAAGAGTTAGCTGTTGTATGGCAAGATTTTTTTAAATTACCAGCAATTTCTGTTACGGATGATTTTTTCTATGATTTAGGCGGACATTCTTTGCTAGCAGCAGGGGCCGTTTCTAAACTTCGTAAGCTAGATAAGTTTAAAGGTGTTGCCGTAAGTGATATCTATAAATATCCGACCATAGAAGGGTTGGCAAAGTTTCTAGGAAAGAATGATCAGCAATCTTCACTAGGAACTAAAAAGAATTTTTACAATGCTTCTAAGCTTTCCTATGTATGTTGTAGTCTTGCTCAAGGGGTAGGTGTTTTTGTTCTTTCTGCCTTGAATTTTTGGCAATGGCTTGGTATTTTTACCGTATATGCTTATTTTTATGCCCGTGATGTCGGTGGCATTCATTCTGCCTTACTGGCCTTAGGCATTTATGGCGCTTCCATACCGATTATTATGATTAGCGTTATAGTGGCGAAATGGCTGATTATTGGTAACGTTAAGGCTGGCAGTTATCCCTTGTGGGGCTGGTATTATTGTCGATATTGGTTTGTACGGCAATTAATAAAAGCCGCTCCCCTTAGTTTTTTTGCTGGGAGCCCTGTGTTATCCTTATTTTATCGTTTGATGGGAGCAAAGGTGGGCAAGGGCGTATATTTTGATTCCGTTGACCTTACGGCTTTTGATTTACTTTCTATCGGAGCGGGTTCTACTATTGGCAGAGATAGCAGTGTGAATGCTTCCTGGGTAGATGGGGGGATGCTGCATCTGGCTCCGATTACAATTGGCGAAAATTGTACCATTGGTAATCGTTCTATTTTAGCAGGCAATAATATAATGGAGGATGGCGCTGCTCTGGGAGATATTTCACTTCTGCCAGAAGGGGTGAATATTCCAAAGAATGAATTATGGAATGGTTCTCCTGCTAGCTTTACATCCCTCATTCATTTAACGGATACTAAGAGTGCTCCTTGGTCCTTTTTTGGATCCATTCCCTTTGCAGTAGGAGCAATTGGATTATTAATGCTAATAGAGGGCCTATTTTTGCCAGGGATTGTTTTCATTGAAGAGGTATTAGAACTGCCTATGGAGCTTGGCTGGTGGTTTTTATATGCTCCCTTTTTAGCAATCACTTATATTTTACTATTGCTATTGACCACCACTATTTTAACGAAGAGCATTTGTTTTGATATGAAGGAAGGGAAATATCCTTTAGATAGTTTCTTTTATTTTAGGTACTGGCTCTTTAGCCAGCTCTTTAGTCATGTTGAAATGGTCCTCGGCGGATTCTTTGGTACTATTTATACTAGGCAATGGCTTCTCACATTAGGTTTGGATCTTGGCAAAGGAACAGAAGTATCGTATTTGCATAATGTTATTCCAGGAATGCTAACTACCGGCCAGGGATGCTTCATTGCCGATGATGTTAGTAGTAATGGAGCAACCATTATTGGCGGTTCTTTGTTCTTGAAAAAAACCTATATTGGAGATTACTCTTTTATTGGGAATAGTGCCGTGCTACCTGCAGGAACAAAAATAGGCAAGGGTTGTTTGATTGGCGTTCTTTCCACTGTTCTGCCAGATAGCATACTGGCAGATGATACTGCATGGCTGGGATCGCCGCCGATTTTTCTCCCTAAACGGCAACGGCTTGCAGATTTTAGTGAGGAACAAACCTTTACACCGAGA
>JAPUES010000044.1:2182-3552 GCA_027492445.1 Sporomusaceae bacterium
GGTTTATATGAAGATCTTGTCGTACATTTCTTTTTCAAGTCCTTGCTTGGGACTCCTTATGCCTCTTGGGTACTAAGCTTACTTGGGGTAAAAATAGGAAAACGATGTTTTATTGATAGTAGCGGAATTACGGAATTTGATCTTATTGAAATTGGTGATGATGTAGCCCTTAATGATGAAGCTGGTCTGCAGACCCATCTGTTTGAAGATCGGATTATGAAGATGGGAAGGATAAAAATCGGTAATCGTTGTACTGTCGGGGCCTCAGCTGCCATTTTGTATGATGTGGAATTAGAAGATGATGTGAATGTATTAGATCTGACGCTAATTATGAAAGGGGAAACTCTGCCTAAGGAAACATCTTGGCAGGGGGCGCCAGGGCAACGTATTTAAGCAGAAAGGGGTATGTTACATATGACGTGGACAGAAAAAATGAAAGACCATCCCCTGATTTTATTTCCAGATTTTCGCAATTTCTTTATCGGCGATATTCTTGTCGCTGTGGCAGAACGTTTTTTTGCCATTACTTTTGCATGGTGGCTCATTTCCCAGGAAGGGGAGAATGGATTATGGCTTGGGGTACTTATGTCGGTGGAGGCCTTGCCTATTTTGTTTCTCAGTCCCTTTATCGGTCCCTTGATTGATCGTTATGACAAAAAGAAATGTATGTTACTTGGCGTTAGTATGCAGACTTTTTTTGTAGGGATTATTTGTTTTCTGTTACTAAATGGTCGTTTAGAATTTTTATATCTTTGTATATTGAGCTTTTTGATGAGCTCCTTTGTACCCGTCTTTGAGGATTCCATTAGTGCATCTGTGGCGCTCTTAGTAGATGAAAAGCATTTGTCAGGAGCAACAGCGATTCAATCCTCGACCATTGAGTTTTCAAATATTATGGCCGCTGTTCTTAGTACTTCAGTAATTGCTGCAACTAGCGTAGAAATGGCGGTTGTTGTTAATGTTGGTTTATATATTGTCGGAATTGTATTTTTAGCAGTTATTAAAACGGATTTATCCAGTACTGCTAAGTCGGTGCAGGATGAAGAAGGACTGGAAGAAGACGATGAGGAAGAAATTGAAGAAAACTATATGTCGGAATTAAAGGTTGGTTTTCAATATATTGCAAGTAACAAAGCCCTTTGGTGCTATGCTCTGGTCTATGCGTTAGAAACCTTTTTTATTGTACCAATTTTTATTTTAATTCCTATGTTAGTCAACAATGTTTTGCATCAAACGGTAAATTGGGTTGCAATTTTTGAAACATCTTTGTCCATTGGTGCAGTCATAATGGCCACTTATTTAAGTTTTAGAGAAGGCTATCGGAATTTTTATGAGATTTATGCAGGTGGATTATTATTCATTGGTTTGTT
>JAPUES010000045.1:0-1128 GCA_027492445.1 Sporomusaceae bacterium
GAGTGGCAAAAAGAATTTTATATGTCCTATGTGCGCCAGGGAGCTGCTTTTGTCAGCATTGCAGCCTCTGACCCTGAACTATTAAAAGATGTAAGCCCCGAGCGGGTGGCCAAAGTGCAAAAAACTAGTAGTTTAGCCTTGCAAGAATATCGAGAAAGACTTATGAGTAATAAAAATACCTGGTGTGTTGTATCCATACCCACAATATCTTGGGCAAAAAAAGTATTCCCAGACCTTTCCGAAGAGGAGGCTATGCAAAAACTATGGGAGGCCATTTTTAAGACTGTACGAGTGGATACTGAAGATCCTGCTCTTTCTTGGCAGGAACATAAAGAACAGCTAAAGGTAAATTCCAAAGTTTTAAATGAGTACCAATTCAAATTTCTTCGCTATAAAAATTCATTAGGTACAGACCTGGAAATCGAACTTCCTAAAGACCATATATGGCTGGGGGGCGCTGAATATACTCCAACAGGTTTAGAATTCGTAGCAAATATGCCAACAGAAGAGATATTTACCTTACCTAAGAAAACTGGTGTAAATGGCAAAGTTGTCAGCTCTATGCCTCTTAATTATAATGGCAACCTTATTGAACAGTTTTCCTTAACCTTCAAAGACGGAAAGATTGTTGAGTTTACGGCAGACAAGGGTTATGAAGTCTTAAAAAAACTGATTGAAACAGATGAAGGAGCTTCTTTTTTAGGTGAGGTAGCATTAGTACCTTATGACTCTCCCATTTCAAATGCAAAGATACTATATTACAACACGCTTTTTGATGAAAACGCATCTTGTCATCTGGCAATTGGTAAAGCCTATCCCATCTGTATAAAAAATGGTGAGAATATGAATAAAGACGAACTCGCACAGTTCGAGGTCAATGATTCTCTTACTCATGTTGACTTTATGATTGGGACTAAAGATCTTGAAATCATAGGAGTTACTGCATTAGGCAAAGAAATACCCGTATTTAAGAATGGTAATTTTGCATTTTAAATACCCTCATTAAAAATCAAACTTCACAGCATGTGAGGTTTGATTTTTTTAGTTATCACTATTTAAGAAAATGCTACATAGTATACATTAGAGTTTCTTCAATGAATCTGCTAAGAAAAGAGGAGGATTTTAATG
>JAPUES010000045.1:1228-3521 GCA_027492445.1 Sporomusaceae bacterium
AACTATTATTCTTCGATAATCTCAGAAAAATAGATAACAGTGACAATATCATTAGGAGTAATACTTCTTTCGTAAATTTTTTCAAAGAAAACAATGAGTTCATCTACGGATTTGATTTCAGGATTTTGATGATCTAAGTCATCATGATTGAGCTGGGAAAACTTTTTTATACATACTTTATCAACAAGGGCTGAATAGAGTTTGCGCTTTGGGGCAAACTTCTTGCCAAAAGTAATGGAAACAATTGAACTTTCTGGATAGGAATCTCGTATATCCCCTAAGCGGATAGTACAGTTCTTTGTACGAGAAAGCAATAATTTTTCATGGTTCGGTGATTGGAAGTTTAATGCAAACATAATGATCCTCCTCGAGAAGAAATTTTATTGATTTTCATTTATAGCTCTACTATAACTTTTCGACTTTTATAAGTCAATTCCTGCTATTTCAGGAATAGAAATATTCTTTTATCTTCGATGCAAGAAAAAAATATTATTATAGAAAAAACTAATTTGAGTTGACATGATAAACTAGATTAGTCTATACTAAAAAATAATAAAGTGAATAATGAAGGTAGAGGTGCGGTATATTAAAAGTATGTATCTAGAGTAGCTAGCGATGACAGATACAGAAAGGAATAACCGCCGAAGTAAAAGGGTGAAGCAGTACCTTTTTATTGGTTTTGTATTGAATAAGTACAAAACTGTCATCCAAGGTGTTTGGGTGGAGTGCTATCTGCATAGCTGATTATGAGATAAGCTGATTTCTTATAGCGGTTTGTAGGATAGTCCTACAAACCGCTATTTGCATTTGAAAAACATTTTTTGGGGGTATCTATTATGGCGGAAAAAAACGTACCATTTTCTAAAGTAGAGCTAGAGACTATTATTCAAAACTATCCTACACCTTTTCATATTTATGATGAACAAGGGATTCGAGATAATGCTCGTAATTTAATGGAGGCATTTTCTTGGGCGCCAGGATTTAAAGAGTATTTTGCTGTAAAAGCTACGCCCAATCCTTATATTTTGAAGATTTTACAGGAAGAAGGAATTGGTGCAGATTGCAGCTCCCTTGCAGAACTTATTTTGGCGAAACAAGCGGGCATTGTTGGCGAAAATATTATGTTTTCTTCCAATGCTACGCCCGCAGAAGAATATCAAGCTGCCCAAGATCTTGGTGCCATTATTAATTTGGATGATATTACTCATATTGATTATTTAGAGAAACATGTAGGAATACCTGAAATCATTTCCTTTCGTTATAATCCAGGACCCTTATTAGAAGGTGGAAATGATATTATAGGCTTTCCCGAAGATGCAAAATACGGTTTAACCAGAGCGCAAATTATGGAAGCTTATAAAATCATGCAAGAAAAAGGGGTAAAACGCTTTGGTTTGCATACCATGGTAATTTCCAATGAACTAAGCCCCGATAGCTTTGTTGCAACGGCAGTCATGATGTTTGATTTGGTTCTTGAAATTTATAAAACCTTGGGCATTCGTATGGAAATGATTGATTTAGGCGGTGGTATTGGTATACCTTATAAGCCGGAACAAGAAGCCGTAGACCTTAAGGTTGTGAGCCAAGGAATCCGTAAAGCCTATGAAGAAATAATAGTGGCAAATGACCTTCATCCAGTAAATATTACGATGGAATGCGGCCGCATGATCACAGGACCTTATGGTTATTTAGTGTCAACGGCAATGCACAAAAAAGAAATTTACAAAAATTATATCGGTCTTGATGCCTGCATGGCCAATCTAATGCGCCCGGCGCTATATGGCTCTTATCATCACATTACAGTAATGGGCAAAGAAACATTACCCTTAGATTATGTTTATGATGTCACAGGTTCACTGTGTGAAAATAATGATAAGTTTGCCATTGACCGCAAACTGCCTAAAATTGACATTGGTGATGTGCTTGTCATGCATGATGCAGGGGCTCATGGTCATGCAATGGGTTTTAATTATAACGGGAAATTACGTTCGGCAGAACTGTTGTTAAAGAGAGATGGCAGTGTTGCCATGATTCGTAGGGCAGAAACCCTTGGAGATTACTTTGCGACCTTAGATTTTGATAAAGAAGAAGTGGCATTGGCAGCAGCAACCAAAAAATAAGACAAAAGAGACGGAATTTAAACAAACCGTCTCTTTTTTTCATTTAAAAGCAGGAATAATAAAAAAAAATGCGGAAATAAAGGTAGGGGCATTTATAGCGGAATCAGAAAGTATAACCCTTTCTTGATTCCAAGCAAGGGCAACTAAGGCTTGGCTGAGGCCAAGTTTTCTAT
>JAPUES010000046.1 GCA_027492445.1 Sporomusaceae bacterium
CCTGGAGGAACCATTACAACCACCTCTGCCAAATCACCGCAGACAGCTTCCACAAAGGTTTTCTCTGGGACTAAAGATACTGCCACAATAATTTTCCCTGCATCTCCTGAAGTCGTTTGTTTATTGCCACAACCTGTTAGAGCTAAGAGCAAAGAGATGGCCAATAAAGACACCATCAGTAGCAAACTAGTTTTTTTCATACTTATTTATCTCCCTTTTTCAAAATGTTATCCTATCGATTATATGCAGTTTCCTAACCGCATGTGATAATCATTTTCATTTGCAATTATAATATGTTTCTATATGTATGTCAATATTAGGAAGAGTCTTATTTAATACAACAGACCTTTCACCCCATCTTCAACTAGTTTTTGGGTATAACTTTGCACTGGATTTTTAAAAACATTTTGTATATTACCTTTTTCAATAATTCGGCCTTGGTGCATAACATACACTTTATCCGCTATCTTTTGGGCAACTGTTAAGTCATGGGTAACATATAACATAGCAAAGCCTTGTGAATTTTGTAATCCTTTTAACAATCTCAATATATTTGCCTGAGTAGATGGGTCTAGCATGGAACTTATTTCATCGGCAATTAATATAACGGGTTCCATAACGAGTGCCCGTGCTAAGGATATTCGTTGCCGTTGTCCACCGCTCAACGTATGACATTTCCTCACCAAAAAGTTTTTTTCTACAGAAAGTTGTACTTGTTGTAACGCATTTTTAACTAATACTTGTCGCTGTTCATAGGAATCCTGCCCAAGTATGTCAAGGGGCTCTCTGATAGCCTGTTCTACCGTAAAATGCTCATTAATAGAAGAAAAAGGATCTTGAAAGACAATTTGTATACCTTTTTTCTTACAAGTGGCACTATTGCCTTGTATTTTCTTACCGTTAAAGAGGATTTCACCGGCATCTGCTTTCAGTAAACCGGCCAGGATATTTGCCAAAGTAGTCTTGCCAGAACCAGACTTACCAATGAGAGCGATGATTTCACCAGAACAAATCGCAAGACCACAGCTTTCGCAAGCTTTCATTATTTGCCCTTTGAATTGATATATTTTATTAATACCGACTCCTTGAAGAAGTGTCACAACACCCTTCCGATTGCAAGCTACCTTTCGTTCAATCGAAACATATTCTAGCTCAGGTTTATTTTTTCTGCAAATATCAATATGCTGGTTACAACGTTCATAAAATGGACAACCTTCTGCTATCGTCTCACCATCTTCACCTGGTATACCCCACAGATCTCGATAGGGATTCCTATCGGGGGAAGAATTCAATAACCCTCGCGTATAATTATGCAGAGGATGATTTAAAATATCACTCGTCAGGCCTTCTTCTACAATACGTCCCTTATAAATAACGGCTAATCTTGAAGTAAGTCGAGCGATTGTCTTGATTTCATGAGATATAAGAATAATTCCGAATTTCTTTTCCTGCTGCATGACTGCTAAGAGTTCTATTATTTCATTCTTGCTAACAGCGTCCAATGCGTTTGTCGGTTCATCAACAACTAGAATATCGGGGTCACAGGAAAGAGCCATCGCTAATAAGACACGCTGACGTATCCCCCCTGAAAGTTGATGTGGGTAATAATTCTTCCAAAAGCATTCCAACCCCACACTTTCTAGAAGTGTATCAACTCTTTTACCCCTTTCCTCTCTCGATAATGCCATATGTTTTTTTAGGCATTCAACTATTTGTTCATAGATCGTGAGTAAGGGGTTTAATACCTCTAAACTGTTTTGAAACAAGATGGCAATTTTACGCCACCTATATTGATTGCGGACATTTTCAGACAAGTCCTGTAAAGCTACACCACGGTAGGTTATACTACCACTAGTGACGGCAGTTTTATGAAGTAGCCCCGTGATTGTCATAGCGATGGTAGTTTTACCACTACCTGACTCTCCCATGATTCCTAAGCTACCGCCTTTCTCTAAGGAAAAAGAAATGGAATCCAACGCCTTTATTACATCGTCTCCTGTATCATAGCTTACCGTCAAATTTTCTACTTTGAGCATTGCCTGTTCCACAGTCACATCTCCTTATAATTTCGAATTGGCTAGTTTTTCCCACTCCCTTGCTACTATGGCAATAACCCCTACTAACAAGGTAATCGCAACCAGTGGACCAGTCACCCACCATTTCCAAAACTCTGTAAAGTAAATTCCTTTGAATTGAATCGCATGATTCAATAGTAATCCCCAGCTTTTTGATGTTGGATCACCAAGTCCTAAGAAAGAAAGTCCAGCTTCAGCAACAATCGCCCGCCCTGTCAAGCGAATAATGCTTATTGTTGCAAGAGGCAATATTGCTGGCAGAAAATGATATCTTGTTAGATGAAAAAATCCAGCTCCATAACCTCTAGCAACAACGATGTATGTTTCCTGTCCTATGGACAAGATTTTTGATCGTATGGTTCTCGCAGGATCCATCCATGAAAACACGACCAATACAAAAATAATATTATAAACGCTAGAACCGAAAAACACCCCTAGTACAATCATCATGGGTAACTCTGGGATAATGATCATGAAATCCGTAATGCGCATCATTATTTTATCAATAAATCCCCCAAAATATCCCGCTACAATGCCGATCAGACTTCCTCCCAATCCAGCAAGTACTGCTGTGCTAGTGCCAATAAAAATGCTTAGTCTTGCACCATGACAAAGTTGTGCCCATAAATCAATTCCTAAGTCATCGGTTCCGAGCCAATGCTTTGTATCAGGCGACTGTAGTGCTTTCCCAGATGGTAAGTTGTGAGGATAAGGAGACAGATCATCGGCAAATATAGCGACAATAAGCAGTAAAAGCATAATCATTGTCGCAGTTTTTCCCATAAGGGATAGCTTTTTATACCATTTAAAAACACTTATTGTAGCTTCAATAAAACCTCTTCCTCTCTTGTTTAGGTAATCCGCGGATCCATTTTCCGATAAACCCAGTCTGCCACAAAATTCATAGAGAGTACGGTTATGGCAAAAAATAAAAAGATTCCTTGAATTAGAGTATAATCCCTCATCATAACCGCCTCACGCATAAGTTGGCCAATACCTGGGTAATTAAATACGTTTTCCACTAGAATTGCACCCCCAAAAACAGTGCCTAGATTCAAAAACACTTTAGTAATGATAGGTATGGCAGCATTTCTCAAAGCGTGGGCGAAGAGGATACGTGCTTTTGATAGCCCTTTTCCTTGAGCAGTACGTATATAGTCTTTCGAAAGGACAGTAAGCATACTACTTCTGGTAATCATGTAAAAACTCCCTAGCCTCGCCAAAGCCAAGGTAATAACTGGTAAAGCGGCATGATGTACAAAATCCAGCGCTTTATAAATAGGAGAAGAAAACTTCATAAAGTTACTCATTCCTCCAGATAAAGGAAACCATCCCAACCATGCAGCACCTACAAAAAGTAGCATTAGCCCAATCAAAAAAGCCGGTATTTCAGAAAAGCAGATCATAAAAAAATATAGTCCACGATCAATA
>JAPUES010000047.1 GCA_027492445.1 Sporomusaceae bacterium
TTTTAATCAATATAGCAGTAATATTATCCAAACCACCAGCACGATTGGCCTCAACAATTAATTGATCGATAATGACTTGGATATCACCTTCTTTATTAGTGATAAAATTATAGATTTCTTGCTCACTAACCATATTGGTTAAGCCATCGGTGCACATTAGCAGTAGATCATCCGCTTCCAAGCGAATCATCCCCGTATCAATAGCTAGGGAAATACCCGTTCCTACGGCACGCGTCAGCATATTTCGTTTGGGATGAATCAAAGCTTCCTCTTTCGTCATATTACCGCTTTGCACCAACTCCCAAACCAAGGAGTGGTCATTGGTTATTTGTATAAACTCTCCATTGCGCACTAGATATAACCGACTGTCACCAACATGAGCCCAATAAATAACATCTCCCTCTACATAGATAGCTGTTACCGTGGTACCCATGCCATTATACTCATCTTTTGATTGAGCCAGTTGATAGATTGTTTGATTGGCCTTTACAATTGCTTGTTCAAGAACTTCTTGAGACTTCGCCTGACCACTACACTCCTCAATATAGGAATTCATCGTAGTGATTGCTAAGTTACTGGCGATTTCCCCCGCTGCATGCCCCCCCATTCCATCCGCCACAACAAAGAAATGGGGCGGCTTACAAATATAGCTATCTTCATTTACCCCTCGAACTAATCCAATATCAGACTTTACATGTACCAGCAATACTTCTCACCCCTCAAAGCTAAATGTTACTGCTCCAATTTTTATAAGATCACCATTTTTTAGTAAAACCATATCCTGTACTGGTTGGCTATTAAGATAGGTTTTATTGGTACTATTTAAATCCGTCAACCAATATCCTTGTTTATCACGACTAATGCTTGCATGTTCAAAAGAGACAAAGGCATCATCAATGATAATCTCATTATGCTCATTTCGCCCAATGGTCATAGTTTCCCCTATGAGATAACTAGTTTTCGCTAATGGGACGTGCCCCTTATCTAGCACAACTAGTTTCCCCTGATAGTCCTGTATGTCATTACTCTTTTCCTTTAGAATAGTACTTTCCATTGGCATTTTTAAATCCAGATAGATTGTTTTAATCACCTTAAATAAAAAGTAATAAATGATAGCGAGCACACTATATTGCAGTAGAATTCCAACCCCATTGATTAGCAATGCTTTATTCGGCAATTTACCTCACCTCATATAAAATAACAGTATTACCGATTTTTATACAATCTCCCGTTTCTAAACTCTTGCGCATAATACGATGTTCATTGACATAGGTGCCATTGAGGCTTTTCGCATCATATAAGACATGAGCATTTTCTTCATATACTACATAGGCCTGTAAACGAGATGTATTCATATCCGTAAGCGGCAGTTCATTGCTAGCACGTCGCCCAATATTAATCCGATTCAGAGCAATATCGACTACTAAGCCCATATCAGGCCCGTCTATAACAACTAGGTTGCCAAGAAAAGAGGCCTTTTTTATGGACTCAAAATCAAATTTATCAAATACCCGCGTATTGGGCGAAAATGAGCAATCCGCGATAACGTCAACAGTCTCATTTTCTTCTGGTAAGCTTTCTGTAAAGCGGCTAACAATTGTAAAATTGCCCTTACCTACACCATCGTCTTGAATAATTTCGACTAAGGGAGCACCGCTAATGGTGTATTCTTTATTCTTAGCTTGCTCGATTAAATAAAGAGAAAGCTCTTTACAGATAGACTGGCTATAAGATCCCATACGTTCATAATCAACGGAGTTTAAGTGTACCACATAAGCATTGGGCACATAAATCTGAGAAATACCGACGGTTTTTTCATCGTCCATTTGCCGAACCAACTGTTTGGCAATTTCTACAGGTTGCAAGCCACTAGAAAATTTTTTATTAAAAAACCCTTCAATATATTTTTCAAACATATTTTCCAAATTCCGTACAAACTTCACGATTATTACCTCACAAATAAGTTAATCTCTATTATTATACGTTATATTACCAGCATAGTCAAAATGAGGTATGGTTTTGCTTCCAGATTTAACTGAAAATTAAACATTTCCTACTTGCCAAGTGTATTTTCCAAAGGTATACTAAAGGTACTCCAAAGGTATACTATGAGAAATGGATGTGATTATCTTGGCAAAAGTATATTTTCCTGAAGGGGCTGCCATGGTTCCGGCTAGTCCTCCCCACCCTCCGAATACCCAATATCGAGTATCCATCGGCCTTGAAACTTGGGGTGGGGAAAATCATCGCGTAGTAAAAGTACAAATGGTATACGATGGCAAGATTGCCGATCGGCGGCCACCATCTTATCCCGTTGGAAATGATGATTATAGTAGAGTGGCGGAAGTAATCCGTAAAATCATAACTAAAAAATAATAAAGACTTGGCGTTCGCCAAGTCTAGGACGAAGGCAAAAGCCTTCGTTTTTTTATTACTTAAAGGTATCCACTTCAGTCAGCTTGCGTCATTTTTTTGTGGCGAAGCTGACCACAAGCCGCTAAGATATCCGTACCCATTTCTCGGCGCACGGTAACATTTATAGTGCGTTCCAAAAGAATTTGTTCAAATAACTGTACTTGTTTGTTGCTTGGTCTTAGTAGCCCTCGTTCAAGGACAGAATTTACAGGAATGAGATTGACATTCACCAAACGTCCTCTCATTAATGTGGCTAACTGCTTGGCATGGTGGGCCTGATCATTTACATCGGCAATGAGAATGTATTCATAAGTAACTTGCCTACCGGTTTCTTGGGCATAACGATTGCCTGCTGCCATTACTTCTACTAAAGGATAGCGCTGATTGATTGGCATTAACTCCGAGCGAATCTCATTATTAGGAGCATGCAAAGAGATGGATAAAGTTACCGGTAGTCCTTCACTAGCGAGCTTATCCATTTCAGGTACCAAGCCACAGGTGGAGAGAGTAATACTACGGTAGCTTAAATTGAGGCAATATTCTTCGTGACATAAGCGTATAAATTTTAAGACATTGTCATAATTGGCCAAAGGTTCCCCAGCTCCCATAATAACAATGGTATTGACATGGGTTTCCTCCGCCTTAAGAAGTTCATTGACATACAGCACCTGAGCCAAGATTTCACCACTCGTTAGGTTGCGAGTGACGCCCTGTAAGGTAGAAGCGCAAAAAATGCAGCCCATGGCACACCCTACTTGAGTAGAAACACAAACACTATTCCCATAATGCTGGCGCATAAGCACCGTTTCCACAGCCATTCCATCATGCAAGGCTAGTAAGTACTTACTGGTTTTCCCATCTGTAGATTGCTGCACGGCCTCGGTGGATACCCGATGAATAGCAAAGTGTTCGAGGAGGAGCCCTCGCTGTTCTTTCGATAAATTCGTCATATGTTCAAAAGTATTGGCGCCTTGCTGATACATCCATTTTGCAATTTGATGACCGCGAAATTTGGGTAAGCCATAAGGCCCAATTGCTGCAGATATTTC
>JAPUES010000048.1 GCA_027492445.1 Sporomusaceae bacterium
CTTTCTTGATTCCAAGCAAGGGCAACTAAGGCTTGGCACAAGCCAAGTTTTCTATGGCATATAAAGTTTCAGACTACTTTATATAACGGCGAGCGCCAATATAGTGCTCAGTATAATAAGTTTCGTCTAAGGAATTAATTGTTACTTGTTTAGCAACGGAACTTGCATGAATAAATTGACCATTACCCATATAAAACCCAACATGGGAAGCGCCAGGTTTGTAGGTAGTGAAGAAGACTAAATCCCCCACTTGCAATTTGTCTTTAGCGATAGCAGTGCCAACTTCGTATTGCTCTGCTGCCGTACGAGGAATGGTGATGCCGTTTTCTTTCATAACATACTGGGTAAAGCTTGAACAGTCAAAACCAGCAGTAGTAGCTCCGCCCCATACATAAGGAACACCCATGTAGGTTTTTGCCGTAGCAATTAAAGCATTGCCTTTGTCAGATGCTTTCGTATCACTAGGAGTAAGAAACGCGCCCTTAGTATTTATAGTAGGGCTAGTGGAAGCATCCTTTGTCCCTAAAAAATTCCCCAAGAGTAGACCAATTAAAACATTAAGCAAATTAAAAGAAGAACCGCCGCTATTTGCGGTTAATGTTTGCGCTACTGTCTCTAAAGGGGAAGCAGCCATAACGATTCCAGTAGGCATTAGTACTGTTGCCAAAAGGGTAACAAGAAGAATGAGTGTAACAGGTATGCGATAGGTATTCATCCAGCAACCTCCTATTCAAATAATAGAAACATATAAACTAATGATAATAGAATTCAAATGTTATGTAAACAAGCAATAAATGTAAGAAGGTTGATGGTAAGTTTATCTAGACTTTAGTACTGCTAATGAAATACAATAAAAAAGATAATAAGTTACGTGTAGTAAGTCACTAAGGAGAGAGCATGTTGCGAAAGTTTATCCTTGTATATAATCCTGTTTCTGGCGATGCCAGCTTCAAATTTAAATTGGATAATGTAATTGAAAATTTTCAGCACAAAGGTTGTATTGTCATCCCTTTTCGCATTACAAATCGGCAAGATACCAGTGATTTTGTGTTATTAACCCAAGAAATTGGTGCAGAAGGCATTATTGTTTCTGGTGGCGATGGAACCATTCATGAAGTTATTAATATTATACTTTCTTATGAATTGGATTTGCCTCTTGGTATTATTCCTAGCGGGACATCCAATGATTTTGCTGCTTATTTGCAATTGGAAAAAAATATTGATAGCTGTGTAGATGTTGTTGCACAGGGAAAAATCAAAGCTTTTGATGTGGGGGCTGTAAACGACAAATATTTTTTTAATGTAGCTAGTGCTGGGCTTATGACTTCCGTTGCCCATAGTGCAGATGTGGTACTCAAGAATACCTTGGGAAAAATGGCTTATTACATTAAAGGACTTGGGGAACTGCCAAATTTTAAAGCCTTAAAAATGAAAATTACAGCCGATGATAATGTCATTGAAGAAGAGGTTTTCTTATTTTTAGTCATGAATAGCGGTACAGTTGGTGGTTTTCCTCGCTTAGTACCTTATGCGCAAATTGATGATGGCAAGCTAGACCTATTGATTATCAATAAGTGTAATTTACCAGAACTCATGAGTTTGTTTATTAGCTTTTTAAAGGGTATACATTATCATAGTAAACATGTGACTTACATACAGGCACAAAAAATTTGTATTGAGTGTACTGAGGAAGTGGATAGTGATTTAGATGGGGAACTTGGTCCGAAATTACCCTTACATATTGAGGTGCTGCCTCGTAAAGTAAAGTTTTTTTGTCT
The DNA here is from genome assembly GCA_027492445.1 of Sporomusaceae bacterium. Taxonomy (GTDB): domain Bacteria; phylum Bacillota; class Negativicutes; order DSM-13327; family DSM-13327; genus CTSoil-075. The sequence continues at coordinate 1,779 of JAPUES010000048.1, forward strand.
ATGAAAATAGCAAATAAGAATTGACATAATGAAATGAAAAAAAGTACATTGACCCAGTTTGGTTTTTATGATATTATGTAAAAAAGTTAATACAGTATTGCTGATCAGGAAACTGAAGGCTAAAGAGTTGTTTTAGGACAGATTCTTTGGCCTTTTCTGTTTACATAATCAGAGTAAATTTTCATGGTTTAGTATATATTAAAATAATAAGGGGGCATATACTATGTCAAAAATTGCAAAAAACTTAACGGATTTAATTGGGAATACACCACTATTGGAGTTAACAAACTATGGTGAACAACAAGAGCTTAAAGCCAGAGTAATTGGGAAATTAGAGTATTTTAATCCGCTAGGCAGTGTAAAAGATCGTATTGGTTATGCCATGATAAAAGATGCAGAGGACAAGGGACTCATTACAGAGGGTTCTACCATTATTGAACCGACAAGTGGTAATACAGGCATTGCTTTGGCATTTGTAGCTGCCGCAAAAGGATATAAACTGATTCTGACCATGCCTGAGACCATGAGCATTGAACGCCGGAATTTACTGAAAGCATTAGGTGCTGAGTTGGTACTTACTCCTGGGGCAGAAGGCATGAAAGGCGCTATTCGAAAGGCGGAAGAATTAGCACTTGGAGTTCCTCAATCCTTTATCCCACAGCAGTTTCAAAATCCAGCTAATCCCGAAATGCATCGGAAAACGACAGCTGAAGAAATATGGCGCGATACAGATGGTAAGGTAGATATCTTTATCGCTGGCGTTGGTACTGGTGGCACAATTACGGGGGTCGGTGAGGCCTTGAAAGCTAAAAATCCACAGGTTAAAATTATTGCTGTGGAACCGGCAGACTCTCCGGTGTTATCCGGAGGAAATCCAGGATCCCACAAGATTCAAGGAATTGGTGCTGGCTTTATTCCTGGCGTTTTTAACAAAGATGCAATTGATGAAATCTATAAGGTTCAAAATGAAGAAGCCTTTGCAACCGTTCGAAAATTGGCAGCTGCTGAAGGTTTATTAGTGGGCATATCTAGTGGGGCTGCGGTATTTGCAGCAACACAAATTGCAAATCGCCCAGAAAATGCAGGGAAAGTCATTGTGGTATTATTGCCAGATACAGGAGAACGATATTTGTCGACGCCTCTTTTCCAACCGGAGTAAATTTATCCTAGAGGAGAACACTTCATGCTAGAAAAGTTCTCGGACTGCTTTGCTAGGAGTAGCAACTATTTTTTGTGATCTTTCAAGAAAAACTTGATGAATATTTACTTGGCAAAAGATAAAGTAATACCAAAGATGCAATCTTCTCTAGATTGTGTCTTTCCTTTTACGAATCAGAAAGTATCACCCTTTCTTGATTCCAAGCAAGGGCAACTAAGGCTTGGCTGAGGACAGGTTTTCTATGTAAAAGCTAAGAAAAATTTTGTGAAATTATGAAATAATAGTTGTATAATTAAACGTAGCTGTACTATAATATAAATGGGCATATGTTCAATTGAGGGGTGCAAAGTGGCTAGAAAACGTTGTTGTGGCTTAATAGAACGTGAACCCTCTTTCCAACGGTTTATACCAGAAGGACCTAAAAAGTCCAAGGTTGTGGAACTTGGGGTAGAAGAAT
>JAPUES010000049.1 GCA_027492445.1 Sporomusaceae bacterium
AGTCACTACCCAGTGACCCGTACGCCTCTTGTTAGGGGCGAGTATTAGTTTAACATGTTTAATCTTTTATGTCAACATGTTATTTTTCTTGTTTTCCGCCAGACCAACTGGCAACTCATTTATATTACCATAAGCCTGTACCTCTGTCAAACACTATTTACTTTTTATTTGCAAATAGCATTCCTCTACCTAGATTATGCGAGTTATAAGGAACCTACTTCCCTACACTCGCAATGGTCTAGCGGTCTGATCATTACTCTTTCCTACCAATCATACAACAAACACTTTAAATAAAATTAATAACACTACCCCCGGCAAGCCTAAGAAACCGGCGACCAATGCCGTAATCGGATTTACCGCAATATTAAAGCCGATATAAGCCCCTCCATAATTTAATATCCACAGCATCGCACCACCAACTAAACCATTATAAATCAAACGAAATATAATCTTAATTGGCATTAAAAACATGCGACCTATAAAATATATTAAAACAATACCAAAAGCATAAGCCAACAGAACATTAAACTCTCCGAATACAGTCGGCATTTCGTTTCCTCCATTCATTATATAGTACTAACTAAACAATTTTATCCAATACCTCTCTATACAATATATTTATATGCTAGGCCAAGTATGATAAAACAGTTTTCCTATTCCGCAAGAAAAACCAGAGCTTTAACTCTGGTTTTTCAAAAAGTTGACTTATAAAGAATCAGGCCTAGTTTTAGTGAGTGATCACTTCATCTTTCTCCCTATCTACATCAGCATTTATTGTATAAGGAGAATACACTACCCCTGTATGACGAGCTTGCTTCAATAAGTACATGTATTTCTTTTCTGCTGCCTGCATCAAATATACTGCATGATCAATCAAATCTTGATCTGATACTGTATTATAGTACTCTTGAGCATTGAGCCATTCCTTTCTGGCCTCTTCTACTACTACCGGCAGAGACGGCAGAGGTCGCCCTTCAATTGGTTCACCAAATTGCAGAAAAGTTTGTATCTTTTGCAGTGCCAACGTTATATTCATATCCATCCCTCCTACTAAGGCTATTTTTGCCAAAATAAGCAGGAATTAAACCTTATGAACATTACATTTCTCGCCGATTTTCCATGGCCTTTGACAAAGTCACAGCATCAGCATATTCTAGATCCCCACCAATGGGCAGTCCATGAGCAATCCGCGTTACCTTTATGCCTAGGGGTTTTAATAACCTAGAAATATACATAGCTGTAGCCTCGCCTTCCACATCAGGGTTGGTAGCCATAATGACTTCTGTAATGATTCCCAATTGTATTCTCGCTAACAATTCTTTTATCTTAATATCATTAGGCCCAACACCTTCTAAAGGCGATAACTGTCCATGGAGTACATGATATTGTCCATGATATTCACGTGTCCGTTCCATCGCAGCCACATCTCGTGGTTCTTCCATTACGCATAGTACCGTGGTATCTCTCATTTCAGCTTGGCAGATTTTGCAAGGATTACAGTCCGTTAGGTTAAAACAAACTTCACAATAGCTTACTTTATCCTTGGCATCGATAATGGCGTGTGCTAATCCTTCCGCCTTACCTCTATCCATTTCTAAAACATAATATGCTAGCCTCGCAGCTGTTTTGGAGCCAATCCCCGGCAATGCACGAAACTGTTCTATTAATCTAGCTAGTGGAGCTATATATTGCATAAATTAAAACATTCCAGGTGGTAAATTAAGGCCGCCAGTAAGTTTACCCATTTCTTTTGCCATCATATCATCTACTTTTTTAATAGCTTCATTGACAGCAGCTGCTACTAGGTCCTCTAGCATTTCAATGTCTGCTGGATCTACGGCGGATGGTTCAATTTTTAAAGATTGAATCTGCTTATCCCCATTAATAATGACTTTTATTGCACCGCCGCCTGCAGATACTTCCACGGTGCGCGTTTTAAGTTCTTCTTGCATTTTAGCCATTTCGCCTTGTAATTTTTGCATTTTCTTCATCATGCCAGCCATATTACCCATATTTCCAAACATTATTTTAGTCCCCTTTCCCTTCTTCTTTTTTTGTAACCTTACCACCAAACATATCTAACGCTTGTCGCACAGCAGAATGTTCCGCGCCTTCTAGCGGTGATGCAGTACTTGTCGGCTTAGTTTTGACCGGTACCGACGTTTTATTTTTTATCGGCACTGTTACATTACCCAGTATACAACAAAGTTGCACTGTTTTTCCACAAAATTGCGCTAATACTTTTTCAATAATATCACGATAATCTTCCTTTTCGGTACGTTCTTTCGGAAAGGCAGCTGAAAATTGCACAATTGCCTGTTTATCATCCAAACTAATTAAATTTCCTTGCGAGACACAAGCATGTATGGAACGCTTACCTTTCGTGACTAGTTCCTTAAGCACATTATCCCATACTTGTTTAACATCACCCGAAATAGGCTGAGCGACAATTGTAGCCACTTCTTCCCTTTCCTTCAGAGCTGATTTTTCTTTTCCTTGGTGAACCTCTGTAGAAACCTTCTGCGGCGTTATCTCAGGAAGATGTTTAGCTATCGGCATCACAGGAGCTATCGTAATACTATGTTCTTGTTGTCTCATTGGTTGAGTTGGGAGAGCCCCAGATAGCTTAGACTCTAATGCCGCCACCCTTGCTATCAAAGCTTCCATAGTATTAGATAAAGCAGGACGGCAAAGTGACAACAAGGTCATCTCTGCTGTTATTCTCGGTTCAGGCGCCCACCTAGCTTCATTGGCACCTTCATTTAACAATTGAATCATCCGCAGGAGTTCTTCATGAGTAAACTTTTCACTATCCTTAGCAAGCACGACTCGATCATCACCATATAGTTCAATACTATCAATGTTAGGAGCTGCCTTAAATAGCATTATGCTCCGCATATAGAGCGCCAATTCAAGCAAGACTTGGCGTACTTCCTTTCCTAAAACAATTAATTCGTTCAATGCTAATAATGCTACTTTAAAATCTTTTTCCGCCAAGGCTGCCGTTATCCGCCACACCCATTCGTGACCAATAAGTCCTAAAAGTTGGCGCACTTTTTCTGGAGTTATTAGCCCATCTTCTATAGTAGTACATTGATCAAGAATACTAAGAGCGTCTCTTAGACCCCCATCTGCATGAGAAGCTATGATTTTGAGAGCATCAGGTGTTACGGCAAGGCCACTATGGGTAGCAACCTCCCCGAGACGTTTTTCAATATCTTGCGTCCCAATGCGACGAAAATCATAACGTTGGCAACGAGAATGAATCGTTGTTGGTATTTTATGAGCTTCTGTAGTAGCTAAGATGAATACCACATGAGCAGGCGGCTCTTCTAGGGTTTTTAGCAGAGCATTAAAAGCTTCAGTGGTTAACATATGTACTTCATCAATAA
>JAPUES010000050.1 GCA_027492445.1 Sporomusaceae bacterium
TTTCCGATTCCAAGCAAGGGCAACTAAGGCTTGGCTGAGGCCAAGTTTTCTATGTCATTGGGCAATGCAGCGAAAGCGAGTACCATTTTTTACCTGGAATAATAGTGCTGTAATTATCTCAAACTAATGAAGTGCAAATTCTAAAGTAAATACAAGAGGTACTCTTGATGAAACTTCCTAAAAAAAGCGTTTGGATTTGTTTCTTCATTCACACATTACTAATCATTGTCGCGTACTTTTTCTCTACGACATTACCTCAACGAGAACCAGCTGGTTTTATTGATCAATCCCTGTATCCCCTTTCCCCTTACCTTGAGAAATTCATCCGTTGGGATGCTCATTGGTATACTTATATTGCTGGTCATGGCTATAGCCTTCAATCCATCGTGTTTTTTCCAGCGATTATCCTCCTCATCAAGGTTTTATCCTTCTTGGGATTACACTTGGCATTTGCTGGTTTACTTATCTGTAATACCTTTGCTTTGCTAAGTTTCTGGGTGATGTATCTTACTTTTCGTTTAGATTATGCAGAGGGGGTGGCTAATCGTGCTCTCATTTCTTATGCCCTTATGCCAACTTCATTTTTTCTCAACAGTATTTATACGGAACCAATCTTTATCACTGCTTCCTTGGCCTGTATTTATTTTGCCAGAGTGAATAAATGGTGGTATGCAGGAATTTCTGGTGCTTTGGCCGTCTTAACAAGGAACTTAGGAATTTTCCTTGTACTATTTTTGCTATATGAAGCTATAAAGAAAAATTCTCATACAAAAAGAAGGGGGTCGTTGGTATTCCCCCTTCTTTTACCCTTTATTGCTATATTACTTTTTATGGTCTACAATTTTTATTTTTTTCAAAACCCGATCGCCTTTGCTACCTCTCAACACGCCTGGGGTCGACAATTCGGCTTCCCATGGCAAAACATTTGGAACAACCTTCCCTTAGCCTTTGTTCCTAACCTTACCAACCAACCTGGCGTTACCTTAGATTCTTTTTTAGTTATTGCTAGCGCTATTGGATTATCATGTCTTACTTTTTCGCCAAAATTCAAAGTCCATAACTCCTACCTTATTATTGGCTGGCTATGGTTTCTAATCCCTTTAATGTTTACCTCTTCTGAATTGCCTTTATATAGCATGGCCCGCTTTATTTTACCAATATTTCCTTTGTATTTATTTTTTGCTCAGCTTCCTAACTATCTTTTTTATTGTATTATTATTTTGAGTGCTACGACTTTACTGCTTTGTACATCTTTATTTATCAACTGGTACTGGATTGGTTAGAAAAATTAGCCCTTTATAAAGATAGTCCTATAAACAGTACTGGGTAGACAAGGAGGAGAAATACTATGGTAGTTAATATAAATGCTGCGACTGATATATGAAGATTGAGATGGTAGATGCGTGATGTCACCACTGCATTCACAGCTGTTGGCATACACGCTAAAATCAATAAAGTATGAACGATTTGTTCATTTTCAATAAAGAGCCGAGCTAATCCATAGATAACTAAGGGTGTAAAGAGAAATTTAATGAGGGTAATGTCCTTTACCTCACGGTAATGTTCTTTAAGCTTGCCAAAATCAATGGAATAGCCAACAGGTACAAGGGCCGTCCAAGCTCCAATATGAATCAGCACTTCTACAACACCACTAAAGGATTGGGGCCTAGGGACTCCAAATTTTTGCAGCAATACACCGCAAAAAATCCCCACAACAGCCAGTTGGTTGCGGCTAAAGAGAACGGATTTTACGGAAATGCCTTCAACCTTCCCCCCTTTTTGCCCTCGTTGATAGTAATATTGAGCAAGAGGATAACAAAACATAAACATTAAAATATATTGAAATAACACTACTAATTGCTGATAAGCATAACCGGTTTCACCATAAATCAAAAATACACATAAGCCGCCAATAGTACCTAAATTTGAGAGTATGGCAGACATTACATAGCTTCCTCTATCAAGATCACTTGTATATTTACGCTCGGCCACAAAATAGGCAAGAATACCTGGGATGATTCCCATAACCAAACCCATGATCGGCAGCCATAGGAGCTCATACTGTAAAGGTAGAACCCAAAAACTTAAAAAAGATAAAGCCGGATAAATTACTAAAATATTATTTAAGATCATTTTATTAAAAACCGATTCTTTTATTACATTTTGAAATCGAAAGCAATAACCAACCACTAACGGAGCTAATAAATCTACCGCAAATAATAAAACCTTCATTTTTATATCCATATTTCTAGAACTATTGTCCTAACTCACCATCTTTCTATAAATTGAGCATCCCCGATTTCGGTTCCCCCTCTTCGTTCTCTCCGTCTTCCTTCTAGCAAGTAGCTTGCCATTTTACGGTGAGGTCCTGCAAAAGAATAGTTACCCCAATCTTTCTTATCAATCCAGTATAGGTTGTTTCCTATGCCCTCATTAGAAAAATCGCCAGTGCAATAATAAAAAGAAATATCCCAGCGTCGGTGACTAAAAGTATGAATTAGCTGTAGTAATAAAGCCTTTGCTTCTATCTTCTGGCCTGTAGCCTGTAAGAATTCTCTTTCAAAGACAGGAAGTACATCTTCTCCTAGCGGAATCTCTAGTGCAGGAAACTCCCACATTCCAGCTAACAATCCTTGCTTAGGCCTTTGCCGCAATAAAAACGAATCGCCTTGTTGTAGGACACCAGCTACCATCCTTACTGGTAAGGGTGGTGCTTTTTTCTTTTTTACAGGCAATTCTAGTTGTACGCCATTTACCCTTGCACAACAGGACTTTTCTAGCGGGCATTCCCCGCAGCGAGGTACTTTGGGAATACAAACCGTTGCCCCTAAGTCCATCAAAGCTTGGTTAAAGTCTCCTGGATTTTCATCTGCTAGTTCTCTTTCTACCAGTGTACGTATCTCGGCTTTTGCTTTGGGAGAAGCAATATCTTCATTTATACAATAAAGGCGGCTAAATACTCGTAAAACATTGCCATCAATAGCTGGTTCTCGTTTATTATAGGCAATACTTAAGATTGCCCCTGCAGTATAGTCGCCAATACCTGAAAGTCCTATGACTTCTTTCCTGCTCGTTGGTACTTGTCCACTATAGGAAGCCGCTACTTCCCGGACACCTTGGAGAAGGTTTCGCGCCCGAGAATAATAGCCTAAACCTTGCCAATACTGAATCACTTCATCTTCATGAGCCTGAGCTAGACTTTCTAAAGTTGGGAAACGTTTTAACCACTTTTCAAAGTATGGTTTAACCGCTTCCACCCTTGTTTGCTGTAGCATAATTTCCGATACCCAGATTTTATAAGGATCTTTATCTCTGCGCCAAGGTAAATCCCGTTTACAACCATCGTACCACTTTAATAAAAGCTCAGCTAATCTCATA
>JAPUES010000051.1 GCA_027492445.1 Sporomusaceae bacterium
AGGAACCTGAATGCTAAGATGGCCCTTACCATATGCCAGCTTAATTTCTTTCATGTACTATCCCCCAATGTAGCTAGACTACAATTTTTAAGACGAGCCTCATTACAAGTTCTCGACTTCATCTTTGCTTAGTATTACCGCAGAAGCAATGAACCTATACATAGAAAAAGACTTGGCCTCAGCCAAGTCCTCAGCATTGTTATTTTATTGTTACAATGTATTTTTCTACCATTTTGATGGGATGATAAGATTCTTTGGCCTTACGCAGGCCTTCGATACCCATATCTTCCTCGCGATTTACATATTCACTATGTGCCCAATGGTGAGCGCAAAATTCCTGATTAATAACACCATAAACGCCCTTATATTCCATAAGTCCCTTTTCCACATGAATCACTGCAGTATCCTCATTATTCATTTCACCAAAGGTAAAAGCTATCATCTTTTCCTCAATGAAAATAGCTCCACCTTCAAATTTAAGCGTCGCAAAATGACGCATAGCTTCTACAATAGCATTTCGTTCACAGTCAATACTATCACCTTTCACACAGCCTCGTTCATTACACCACTCTACCATAAAATCAATACACTGCTTTGTCATTTCTGCGGTCAATGGTACATAACGGTAATTAGGATGTTTTTTTCTAAAACTATTCACATGATTTTTCTTAGTGTGAAATTTACGGCCTTTTAGCTCAATTAAATCTTTTGTTACATAAATATAATCAAAATTATCTCGTTCTGGAGTACACAAGAAATATTCTGGGCGCACCTTTTCCAGCCATTCCACCATGATTTTTTCTACACCTTGGAGCATAAAAGGAAAATGATTTTCCTTAGCATGCTCAAGCATACTTTCTAATACCTGACCTAAACCTTCCTCAGGACCAAAAGGGGGTAAAAAGAATGTTTCTCCTTCCCAACAAGCTTTAACACATAAAAAATTTTCTTCCACTGTCCACTGTATATTATAAGCTTTACGCCACATAAATAAATTAGTGAAATTATAATGAGCATTTTCATAACGCCGTTGATGAAAATAATCATCAAAGATTGGCTTATCTTCAATCGTAAGGTCTTGAAACTTAATGGTAAACCCTCCTCCAAATCAGCTTTGTTCTTCATTATACATGATTCTTGCAAAAAATATAATAGCAATGTTAAAAAAGCAATGCGCCTGTAAACAGGAATCCTTCTACTCTAAGCCGAACTAAGAGCTATATCTGACTTTTTTGCTGCAACTATTTTCATAAAAATAAATTCCAGGAGAGAACACTATGTTAAATTCCGCCTTAAAAATTCTCAAACAACATTATGGCTATACTACCTTTCGTCCCGGTCAAGAACAAATCATTACCAGCCTACTTAATGGTAGGGATACCTTAGCAATTATGCCCACTGGCGCTGGAAAATCTTTATGTTTTCAAATTCCAGCCTTACTATTACCTGGCACAACCCTTGTTGTATCCCCCCTCATTTCCTTAATGAAAGACCAAGTGGATGCTTTGGGTGGTTTGGATATTCCAGCTACATTCATCAATAGTTCCTTAACAGCCACCCAAGTCAGCGAGCGTATTTATAAGGCCCGTTGCGGTCACTATAAGATTATATATGTAGCTCCAGAGCGTTTAGAATCAGAAGCCTTTCAGTTGGCCATAGAATCCTTACCCATCTCCCTCTTAGCCATTGACGAGGCTCACTGCGTTTCACAATGGGGACATGACTTTCGCCCTAGCTACCGGGCAATTGGCTCCTTTATTCGCTCCCTGCCTACCCGCCCTATTATCGGCGCCTTTACAGCTACCGCCACTACCAGTGTTACCAAAGATATTATCGCTTTATTAGCCTTACAAAAACCAGATATCTATCTTACTGGGTTTGATCGGGAAAATTTGCTGTTTACAGTGGTGCGCGGCGAAAACAAGCAGGATTTCACTTTGAAATATATTGATGCGAATAAAGATCAGTCTGGTATTATTTATGCCGCCACCCGCAAAGAGGTGGACAACCTCTACACCCTTTTGCATAAAAAAGGTTATTCCGTAGGCAAATATCATGCTGGTCTTACGGACAAAGAGCGTCAACATTATCAGGAATCCTTTATCTATGATGATATTAGTATCATTGTTGCTACCAATGCTTTTGGCATGGGCATTGATAAATCCAATGTCCGCTATGTTATACATTATAATATGCCCAAAAGTATGGAAGCCTATTATCAAGAAGCAGGGCGTGCTGGCCGGGATGGGGAAAAGAGTGAATGCATACTGCTCTTTGGCGCCCAAGATCCTCTCCTGCAACGTTACCTCATTGAACAGACTACCGCTGAACAAGAACGCAAAGCCCATGAGCTTAACAAATTGCAATCCATGGTGGATTATTGTCATACACCAGAGTGCCTTAGAAAGTTCATACTAGCTTATTTTGGCGAAACAAAAGTCAGCCTAGAATGCGCTAACTGCAGCAATTGTAATGATGATAACGAACTAACGGATATCACTATCGACGCCCAAAAAATCTTTTCCTGCATTATGCGGATGAAAGAGCGTTATGGTACAACCCTGATCGCTAGCGTACTAAAAGGTTCAAAGGACAAAAAAGTATTGCAGCTTGGCTTTGATACTTTATCTACTTATGGCTTACTCAAAACCTATACGGTACAAGAAATCCGTGATTCCATTAACCGTCTCATTGCCACGGATTACTTAGCCCTCACCGATAGCGAATATCCCGTTGTAAGATTGACAAACAAAGCCGCCGCTGTATTAAAAGGTCAAGCTAAAGTCTGGCAAAAGGTACCGCGCCGTCCGCAAAAACTATCTGCTGACAATTCTCTGTTTGAAATACTTCGTGCCTTGCGCAAACAAATTGCTGACCGAGAGAAAGTACCCCCTTATCATATTTTTGCCGATACTGCCCTCAAAGAGATGTGCCAGTATTGCCCTACTGATCAGAAAAGTTTACTAGCAATTAAAGGGGTCGGGGAAGTAAAACTTGCTCGCTATGGTCAAGAATTCCTACATCTTTTACAAGAATATGCAAATAAAACGGGTATAATCCCGACAAACCCTCCGCTTGAAACAAACTCCTCTGCTGAAAAAAGCAAAGACCAGCCTAGTCATGTCATTACATTACAGCTCTATGAACAAGGTCAAACCTTAGAACAAATTAGCCAAGAACGTAAATTAAAGCTCGTGACCATCCAAGACCATTTAGTGCGTTGCAGCACGGAAGGACATATGGTCAACTGGAATCCCCTCATTCCTCCCCAACACGAGCAACTGATTTTACAAACCATTCGCAAACTTGGCGCTAGCAAACTAAAATTACTGAAAGACTCCCTGCC
>JAPUES010000052.1 GCA_027492445.1 Sporomusaceae bacterium
AGAGCGATTTTATATTTCCATCAATTATGGTATAATATACTTTATTATGAAAGTACCTATAGATTATGAAGTTTGGATGGTGAAATTGTGAAAATTACACGTGAAGATGTTGCAAATGTTGCCTTATTGTCGCGGTTAGAATTTGGTGAAAGTGAGCTTGAGACCTTTACAGGGCAGTTGGATGCCATTTTGGAATATGCGGATGTCTTAAATAAGTTAAACGTGGATAATGTAGAACCTACAGCCCATGTTTTACCATTGAAAAATGTTATGCGCGCTGATGAAGCAAAGCCATCACTACCTAGAGAATTGGCGTTGGCCAATGCTCCTGAACAGGAAGATGGTTATTTCAAAGTGCCGAAAATTATGGAAGGATAAGGAGAGTAAGCATGGAGCTATTTAAATATACAGCTCATCAGTTACATGAAAAACTGGTAAGCAAAGAAATCTCAGCAGTAGAACTAACAAAATCTGTTCTTGCCCGTGTAGACGCCGTAGAAAAAGACGTGCAGTCTTATATTACCCAAACTCGTGAGAGTGCTCTAGAGCAGGCTGAGGCCGTAGATGTTAAAATTGGCCAAGGACAAGCTATCTCAACCTTGGCAGGGATTCCTGGCGCCTTGAAAGATAATATGTGTACAAAAGGCACGAAAACAACTTGTGCTTCTAAAATATTGGCGAACTTTATACCGCCTTACAATGCAACCGTTGTTGAAAAACTAATGGCAGAAGATACTGTCGTCATTGGTAAAGCTAACATGGACGAATTTGCTATGGGTGGTTCTACGGAAAACTCAGGATTTTTCCCAACTCGCAATCCTTGGGATTTAGCTACTGTACCCGGTGGTTCAAGTGGCGGTTCGGCAGCAGCCGTAGCCGCTGGTGAAGCTATCTGGGCGTTAGGCTCTGATACGGGTGGATCCATTCGCCAGCCTGCCGCTTATTGTGGTCTCGTGGGCATGAAACCTACCTATGGACGTGTATCCCGGTATGGTCTAGTAGCATATGCTTCTTCCCTAGACCAAATTGGACCGATTACCCGTGACGTTAGAGACTGCGCTCATGTCCTGAATATCATATGTGGACATGATGCCAAAGATTCTACTTCTATCAATACAGGTGTACCGGATTATACTAAATCATTAGTCAATGATATTAAAGGCTTAAAAATTGGTCTACCACGGGAGTATTTTGTCTCGGGTATGGACCCTGAAGTGGAAAGAGCCATTAATAAGGCCATTGAGCAACTGGTAGCCTTAGGAGCGGAATATAAAGAAATATCCATGCCCCATACCGAGTATGCCCTATCGGCCTATTATATGATTGCACCTGCCGAAGCTAGCTCAAACTTAGCTAGGTATGATGGTGTAAGCTTTGGCGAGCGGATAGAAGGCAGCGATATTATTGATATGTATAAGAAAACCCGCAGTGCTTTTTTTGGAGCAGAAGTCAAGCGACGCATTATGCTTGGGACCTATGCTTTAAGCGCGGGGTATCATGATGCGTATTATGTAAAAGCCCTGCAAGTCCGCACTCTCGTGAAGCAAGACTTTGATAAAGCCTTTCATGATGTAGATGTTATCATTACACCAACGGCGCCGACCACGGCCTTTAAACTAGGAGAAAAGACTAATGATCCTCTAGCTATGTATTTACAAGATGTATGTACCATTCCTGTGAACCTAGCAGGTGTACCAGCAGTTTCCATTCCTTGTGGCTTTGCTGGCGGTATGCCCATTGGCCTGCAAATCATTGCAAAACCTCTTGGGGAAGAAACCTTGATTCGCACCGCCTATACTTTTGAACAAAATAATGACTACCACAAGGGTTTTGCACCCCTATTGGAGGTAAAATAGATGGATTATGAAATCGTAATTGGACTAGAAGTTCACACTGAACTTAAGACCCATTCAAAAATTTTCTGCGGTTGCAGTACTAAATTTGGTTCCGACCAAAATACCAATGTTTGCCCGGTATGCCTAGGCCTACCAGGTGTATTACCAGTAATTAATGAAAAGGTAGTAGAATTTGCCGTACGAGTAGGCTTAGCCCTCAACTGCGAAATTTTACCCTTTAGTAAATTTGACCGTAAGAACTATTATTACCCTGATTTACCGAAAAATTTTCAGACCAGTCAATATGACCTGCCTATCGCTGTGAATGGACATTTAGATATTGAAGTCAATGGGGAACAAAAACGCATTGGTATTACCCGGGTTCATATGGAAGAAGATGCAGGTAAGCTTGTCCATTCTGGGGCGACGATTACCAGTTCTGATTCCGCACTCGTGGATTACAATCGTACAGGAGTGCCACTCCTTGAAATTGTTTCAGAACCAGATATGAGCTCTGCCGAAGAAGCAAGAGCATACTTAGAAAAAGTAAAGGCCATCTTAGAATATTTAGATGTATCTGACTGTAAAATGGAAGAAGGAAGTCTACGCTGTGATGCTAATATTTCCCTTCGTCCGCGGGGCACAACCACCCTTGGTACGAAAGCAGAAATGAAAAACCTCAATTCCTTCCGTTCCGTACAACGAGGCATTGAATACGAAGCCGCTCGCCAAGAAGAAGTACTAGAAGAAGGCGGACGTATTATTCAAGAAACTCGTACTTGGGATGAAGCCAAAGGGATTAGCCTTTCCATGCGGAGTAAGGAACAGGCCAATGATTATCGTTATTTACCGGAACCAGATTTGGTGCCAATCATTGTTGATGCTGCTACGGTGGCAGAAATTCGCCAGAGTTTACCAGAACTACCGGATGCTCGTAAGCAACGCTTGATGAGTGCTCATGGTCTTTCGGAATATGATGCAGCAGTGATTACGGCTAGTAAAGCTATGGCTGATTATTTTGACCAAAGTGTTGGGTGTAATGCAGATGCCAAAACCGTGGCCAATTGGCTCATGGGTGAAGTTTCTAAGCACCTTAATAATGAAGGGATTAGCATTTTGGCCTGCCCCGTTGTGCCCAAACAATTGGCAGACCTCATTGCTTTAATTGAAAAGGGTACGATTTCTAATAAAATAGCAAAAACTGTTTTTGAAGAAATGTGGACTAGCCGCAAGGATGCGGAGGTTATTGTCAAAGAAAAAGGCTTGGTACAGATTTCCGATAGTAGTGAAGTTATTGCTATTGTTGATGCTGTAATTGCCGCGAATCCTCAATCTGTAGCTGACTTTAATGCTGGTAAGGATAAGGCTATTGGTTTCTTAGTGGGACAAATTATGAAGCAAACTAAAGGACGGGCTAACCCAGATATGGTAAATAGCCTGCTACGGGAAAGACTGTAAGGTCAATAAGGATAACTTTTATTAAAAGAGTGCATTTTGCACTCTTTTTTGCT
>JAPUES010000053.1:0-2379 GCA_027492445.1 Sporomusaceae bacterium
TACTATACTACGATATGCGTAAGGGTGCTACCTTTATTTATAAAAAACTAGCAATCAAACAACTATTGTTTGATTGTCGAGAATGTTTCTAATCCCATTACTGTATGTTTTGAGGAATGGTCTCAAAGGGTAATTGTTTTAATAATTCATCCATTGCCTCATCGATAGTAGACTGTAACGTATGAGTTACAGTTACAGGTGCTGAACTATATTTTTCTGCTTTCACCATATAATACTTATCGCCTTTTGCAGAGTAGGCGTAGAGTTTCAATTGTACATCAATAGTTTCAATTGTATCATCGCTGACATGCCAAAAGGAAAAAGAATTTTGCAAGTAGGATTGGGCCTGTATGACTTCAGCTCTTAAAACAATATCAGCGGATAAAGATTGGGATATAAAAGTGAGGCTGCCTTGGTCTACAATAGGCAACTTATGCTTGGCGGCAACCATTTTTAAGGCAGTAGCACTTTCTGTAGCAGGAATAAATTCATAAAAAGGAAATCTTAACTTTCTATGTATCTTATACTCAATTACCTTAGATACTTCTGTAGTATTTAAGTTTGCAGTGTTAAGAGTAGGGAGAAGAGCTACTTTATATTGAGGAAAGGCAAACACTGAATTTGGCAAAGCAAGGACAAATAGAAAAAGCATAAGTAAAGGCAGATGAAATTTCAAGAAACGCATTGTGAATCACTCTCCTAGCTCTAGTAGTTAACTATTATAACTGTAACATATTCAAATAATAATGGCAAAATTATCAAATGCAAAAAAAGTAAGAGTGTATCGTAATGTCTGCCTATTTCCAGTATTATCTTTTTCTCAAATATGACGATATATATAATAAGAAAGGCTAGTATTAGTAAAAATAGGGGAGGATTGTTTCTATGGCTATTAACCCAATTTCAATAGCACCACAAAGCGTAAGTAGTAACGCTGCAAATGTTTCTAGTGTAGCTGCTGTTAGTGAGACTGCCTCTGATGCCAAACAAACATCTGCAAATGAAGAAGCTGCCGTTTATGAAAAGTCAAATCAACAGACTGCTAACTCTAAGACCACCTATACGAAAGATACAGTGAAAATGAGCGAAATTAATAAGCAGATTGAAATGAAACTATCTTCTTTACGTGCAACAGTCGAAAATTTAGTTAATATGCAGACCGTGAAAACTGGTGAGGCACAGGGACTAAGTTATGAGCAGATTATGGAAAAGTACGATGGTAAACTAAAGGATTTTTATACAAATCTAAAAGTAGATGATTCAACTCGTCTAGCTGCCCAACAAGATATTGCAGAAGATGGCTTTTGGGGTGTTAAGCAGACTTCAGAAAGAGCCATCGAGTTTGCCAAAGCTCTTTCCGGAGGAGATCCATCTAAAATTGCAATGCTAA
The DNA here is from genome assembly GCA_027492445.1 of Sporomusaceae bacterium. Lineage (GTDB taxonomy): Bacteria > Bacillota > Negativicutes > DSM-13327 > DSM-13327 > CTSoil-075. The sequence continues at coordinate 1,391 of JAPUES010000053.1, forward strand.
AAAATAGCATCGAGGAAGGCTACAAAGCCGCTGAAAAAGCATGGGGCGGAGAGTTGCCGGAAATATCGAAACGAACCCAAGAGGCTACATTGAAAGGCCTAGATGATTGGGCTAAGGAAGCTAGTCAAGAGAAGGGAACAGTAACTCTATTATAGTAGGTAAAAGAGATATGAACCATTGAAAAATGACTTCACATCTCTTTTTTTATTGTATAGGATTCATCAATTTTTATGAAGTAACGCATCAGAACTATCAATTTTACCTCCTAATAATTTCATGATAGTATTATTAATAAAAGAGGTCTAGTGCAAAAAGTGACTTCTGTTAGGAGAATTATGAGAAGGATTAGGCCGGCGTCAATCAGTGATAGTAGGGTATTAACTCATATTTCATTTGCAGCAAAAAAATATTGGAATTATCCCAAAGAATATTTTAAAATATGGGAAAAAGAACTTACCATTACCGCAGAGTACATACAAACTAATGTAGTATACATAGTAGAAGAACAGGAGCAAGTAATTGGTTATTTTTCTTTAGTTGAAGTGAAAGAGGAATTTTGGGCTGGTAAAGTATTTGTCAACAAAGGATTCTGGTTAGAACATATTTTTATATTGCCTGACTATATTGGACAAGGTATTGGTTCGCAACTAATTGATATTCTTAAACTAAAATGTAGAGAAATGAAAATCGATAAAATCTATATTTTTTCTGACCCGCATGCAACAGGTTTTTATGATAAATTAGGTGCACAGTACCGAGGTGAATCTCCTTCAAGCATTGAAGGAAGAACGGTCTCCCAATATGAACTAAGAATAGACGATGAAGGAATAACTGAGCTAAGGTAATGTTTTGAGAAAGATAATGTAAAATCCTGTAGCGCTGGTAATCAGTAATGCAGGATTTTTAGTTTTGTAATCGAAGGTAATACAACAAGAATAGAAGCTACACAAGCCGGTGAGGTAGCATTTGCGGTAATCGGTGAAGTATTG
>JAPUES010000053.1:2389-3338 GCA_027492445.1 Sporomusaceae bacterium
GTTATGTATAAAACACAATGAATTGTAAAGAAGGGGTATATTGCAGATAATTCTGATTGGTATGTTAGCGTCCTTATTTTTTTCATCCACGTTTATTTTAAATCGTGCCATGGATTTATCGGGCGGAAGCTGGATTTGGAGTGCAGTATTACGATATTTATTCACATTGCCATTCTTAGTGCTGATTGTGATACTTCGTCGTAATGTACGAGCACTTTTTGATGACATGAGGTCTAGCCCCTTAGAATGGTTGCTGTGGAGTAGTATTGGGTTTGGACTTTTTTATGCACCTTTATGTTTTGCAGCGACCTATAGTCCTGCTTGGCTGGTGGCAGGGACATGGCAAATTACAATTGTGGCAGGTTCTTTATTAGTCCCCTTTTTTTATAAAAAAATACAAACAGCAAATGGTATAGAAAGAAAGCGACATAAAATTCCCATTCGAGAATTAATTACCTCCCTATTTATTCTACTAGGCGTAGGTTTGATACAGGCAAGAGAAGCTGAAAATATAAGTGCGATAACACTTCTCAGTGGATTTCTACCAGTGCTGATCGCAGCCTTTGCATATCCCTTAGGAAACAGAAAAATGATGCAGATAACCAAGGGGAATTTGAGTGCATTTCAAAGGACTTTAGGAATGACATTGTGCAGTTTACCTTTATGGTTTTTATTATCAACTTATGGAATTATCATACATAACTTTCCTACGCAAGCCCAGGTTTTTCAGACATTAATTATCGGCATCAGTTCCGGAGTTATTGCCACAACATTGTTTTTTATGGCAACCGACAGAGTAAGAAAAGATGAAAGATCACTTTCTGCAGTGGAAGCCGCACAATCTACCGAAGTATTATTTGCATTCGCTGGAGAAATATTGATCTTAAAAATACATCTTCCTGATATTTATTCCATCATTGGAATTATACTGGTTATGGCCGGAATGGTC
>JAPUES010000054.1:0-8260 GCA_027492445.1 Sporomusaceae bacterium
GATTAAAGATAAAAGCAGGGCAAAAGCCCCACCAAGTTTTTGGCGAAAAGAAAATTTTCTTCCCATGGCTTTCCTCCTGCTTTCTCAAACCTTATTTCCATAATGCTTCAATTGTTACAGCGGTATGCGTGATAATATCCTCCCGTTGCTCCGGGAACTCTAGGAATTCAGTAAATAGGTTGAGGCCAACGGTGGCAACGGGTGGTGGAGTTGCCAAATCATAATTAAACACCCACTGAGGGGTTTGCTCAATATCCTTTTTCATTCGTTGTTGCATAGGAGAATAAAAATCTTCCTCGACCATTGTATTAGGAACGAAGCCACCCGAGCCACGGCTCATAGCCTTGAGAGAAGTAAGAGAAGCCAAATAAGTAAGGGCTTCCTTTGCACCTTCTTTTTGGATAGCATTTTTTGATAAAACGAGTCCGTCAATAGGCCCTAGGGCATAGCTAGGGATACTTTCATCTATGATTGGAAAGGGAAAATAATCGTAATCTTCCCCAGGTTGCCACTTGTGATTCCCGTCAGAATATTGGCCAATAACCCAAGTTCCCATGAGTGTCATTGCGGCCTGCCCCTTAAAGACGTCATCTGTTGCACCCGTATCCCAAGAAGTTTGGAGAGGATTGGCATTAAAATAACCCTTTTTAATCAGGTCTGCCCATAAAGTAAAAACTTTGCGGACAGGTTCGTCGGCGTAGGAAGCATTTCCTGTCATGAGACGCTGGCGGTAGTCATAACCCGCTGTTCGCAAGAGAAGATAATCAAACCAAAATTGAGCAGGCCATTTCTCTCTGGCGCCAAGAGAAATAGGGGTTATTCCTGCTGCTTTTAATTTTTCACAGGCCATTTGAAACTCGGTCCAAGTGGTAGGAGGTTCAATGCCAGCATTTGCAAAAATTTTTTTGTTATAAAAAAAGGCGACGTAATGTTGGGTAATCGGCAGGAGATACTTTTGGCCATTGTAGGTGCAAGCAGCAGTCACAGGATTGGAAACGGTATCAGACAAGTGGGCAGCATTCCAAGCGTCATCAATGGGTTCAAGTTTTTCTAAGATAGATGCCACCCGCGTACCGCCCCAATAGGAATATAAATCAGGTGAGCGGGAGGAAGCAATGGTGTCACCAATACTAGTCTTGAAGGCCTCATGATCCAAAGGAGTAGCCACTAACTCATAAGTATTATTATTGATATTAAAAGTTTGAACCATCTCTTGCAATCCACCGCTGAGGGTGCCAGAAAAATAATGCAAAAGAGTTACTCTTTTTTTGCTATCAGTAGCTAGCGGTTTTTCAATTTTATGATTTATACATCCTGTAAAAAGAACACAGAGGAATGATAATAATAGCACGTATACCGGCATACGTCTCATGTAAAAGCCTTCTTTCGTTTTGAAATCCATTGTTCTTTTTACCTAAAAATAGTTATACTAGCAGTTATTTTCGCTATTTACCTATAAATTCCTGCTTTGTATGACAGGTTTTTACATCTTGGTTTCACAATTACATAAGAACTTTAGCCGCTCAATTTTAAAATTGGCATGGGCCAGTATTTCTGGCCAGATACTTACCATTTGGCAGATTTTGGACTTCTTATCCTTTGGCAAACTAACCCAATTTACCAAAGAAGGATCAGTTTTAGCATTTTTATCTAGGACATTGCCTTTCTTCCAGCCAGCCCCTTTTAAATAACGACACTGATGGGTATGTTCGTAGGAGGCAAGCATTTCCAATTCTTTTTCGGTAAACGCTAGCACCTCTGGAGTTTCTTTTACGGATACCACATCGTAGTTAATGGTGAGCAATGCATTGGGGATAATTCTTGCTTGACTGCGAGCTGATTCTTTGAGATCTTCTGCAAGATCTTCCCATTTGTTAAGGAAGTCAGGTTCGATATTTCCTGCAGATTCATTCAATTCTCGATATTTTTCATGAATGGCCATAGAGAGAGTTTCAATTTTCTCACTAAAGAAGGTGTCATGCATAAGGTGGCGTAAAAACTCTTCTTCATCCACATGTAGCCTCATTTGTTCTTTGGATGGCAGATAAGACTGCTCCCATTTCTTTGCATCCGTGAGCAGGCTCATTTCTAAAATTGCTTCCATGGATCGTGATTCATGTTTGTACCTTGGGATTTTAAGCAGGGCACGTAATACTCCGTTATCGATTTGTGCCTTGCCTTTATCATTAATTAAATGAGGTACTTTTCTTTCTAGTAGTGCCCGCAGTAGCATGGCGCGGCGAATAATAAACAGTTGATCGCTATGGTCATTGGTTTGATTTGGTCCTAAAATATTTACATAACCTCGCAAGCGACTTAAAAAATCCGGTCCTTTTGCACCTTTAAAGCCTGATAAGAACTTCTTGTGTTCTTTTTCGTCTTCAATGTCTTCCCCGCAAAATTCTTTTAAGGTACTGCTTGTACCACCGGCAAAGACAAAAATAGCTTTTCCTAAAGAATGAAGGGAATCACCTTCCCGGAAGACCCCATCTTGCATAGGGGCTAAAAAGTATTTTAACCAGCCAAGCTTTTCTTCAAAAGCAGAATCAAATTCATCAAAAAAGACTAAGGGTAGCTTGCCTTCTAAGGCAAAATCTCTTACCCGATGAAAGGCATTGATTAAATCTAAGGGGGTACGTAGTTGAGATAAATTAAAATTCAGCTTCTTAATCAAGGCGGGTGCAATGCTAGCAGCTATTTCCGTTACGCCAAAGGATTTTCCCGAACCCGGCGTGCCAAAGACGGCAATGCACAGAGGGCGAGGAGGATTTGCTGTAGAAATGTATTCCCACATGAGATTTTTAATGCTGCGGTAGCTTTCAATTTCACCTCGATCGACGGTTTGTAGCTTCCCGAATTGGGCAATCGGGATAAATTTTAGGGCGTGCTGGACTCCATTTTTGACAATATCATAGGCGATTTCAGCTAAATTCGTAGAACTTTTTTCTTTTAAGATATACCAGCAAGATTGGCAATTGGTATTTTCAGAAAGACGGATTGCCACGTCTTGTACATGCTCTTTAAAGATAAAATCATTTTCCTCTTCACTAAAGACGCGGGGACTTGGGAAAGAGGAATCTTCAATATAGTTACCAAAGCCTTCAATAAAATATTTTTGGGAAGCAACAATTCCCTCCCGGATGCCTTCACCGATGGATAAAGAGATTTCATCATTGTTATCCTGCCCTAAAACAATGCTGCGGGCAATTCCTGCTACAAAACAAGAGGTAAAACCAGACATCTTTCCTTGGCTCTCAGTGATAGACCCTCCTTCAAATTCATAAGGGAGAAAGTACAAATGAGATTCAGGAACCCCTTCATTTTTATAATAAATAGCTCCTTCCAGGCCAAAAAGAACAATGAGATGACGGCAGTGGGCAAGAAAAGAAAGGTTTGGACTATTATTAATCTGCCAGACAAAATCTTGGGCGGTTCGTTCCCAGGAAAGACTGCGGCTGATATTCACTCCCTTGGCACGCAAATCATCGCTATTAATAATGACAATGGTATTGTCCATATGGTTTTCTGCTAATCGTTTCCAAAGGAGGGTGGAATTAATGGGGTTACTCATTTTATACAAGACAATCGGTGATTTACCAGGTGTTTTTATGGCTAGCGGCCAAAAGTCTTCATTGGAGTGATAACCATTATTTTCATCATCGATAATCACCATATCTGCATTTTCATCATCATTGGTAATGGGTAAGGATTTGGATGCACCAGCAGATGGCCCAGCAAAACCAAGAAAACGTTTTACACGGTACACTTTATCCTTAGTCTTATTATTAGGGAAGACCGGGAACATATCTACCTCGGCAATTGCCCGCAGGAAGTCCTTGGCAGGGATAGAGTCTAAATCCGGCAATTGGGGGGAAAGGACACAAGAACCTGTTGCTAAGGTTACAAGTTTGGCTAGGAGCAGTGCTTCCCCTGGCATTAAGACGGTATGCACATTGGAGTTGTTCTGCCAATTTAAGCCTGTATTATGTTGGGGTTCTGTTATCCAATACAGGGAATTGATACAAATATCTCCCGATACAACAATATTAAAAGGGTTGCTTTCCATAATCCTCACTCCTTTTCTATTTAAATGTAATACTATGTTCATAAATAAGAGTAATTAGCCTAGTGTGTATATTATATAGTGATAAATACTGGTAATCAAGGGAAAGAGGAGTGGTAAGGTTCTAGTAAAGGGGAGAGAATTTTATGGTATAATTTTAGCTAAGTATACAAATAATTGGTACAGCTTATTACAATAAAAGGGGAAACAAAAAATGTATAGTTTTAAAAATGACTACAGTGAGGGAGCCCATCCACAAATATTACAGGCTTTGCTCGATAGTAATATGGAACAGGTGGAAGCCTATGGACAAGATTATTATACCCTACAAGCAATTGAAGGATTAAAAAAAAGAATCAATCGGCAAGATATTGATATTCATTTTCTATCTGGAGGGACACAAACCAATCTTACCGCTTTGTCAGCTTTTTTAAGACCTCATGAAGGGGTTATTGCTGCTAGCACGGGACATATTTTAGTTCATGAAACAGGAGCTATTGAAGCTACAGGACATAAAATTTATTCCATAGAAGTACAAGATGGAAAACTAAATACGGCCCATATTAAAGCTGCTGTTGATCTTCACACGGATGAGCATATGGTGAAACCAAAATTAGTTTACATTTCAAATCCTACGGAAATTGGGTCCATCTATAGTAAGCGAGAATTGCAGGAGTTAAGTCAGTTTTGCAAGGGACAGAAATTATTATTATTTATTGATGGTGCTCGCTTAGGCTGTGCCTTGTGCTCAGAAGAAAACGATATGACTCTTACCGATCTTGGCTTATTAACAGATGCTTTTTATATTGGCGGAACTAAGAATGGTGCTCTTATGGGGGAAGCTCTGGTTATTTGTAATGAGCTACTTAAAGAGGATTTTCGGTTTCATATGAAGCAAAAAGGAGCATTGCTGGCCAAGGGGAAAATTCTTGGGATACAGTTTTTAGAGCTGTTTCGCGATGATTTATACTTTACACTGGCAAGGCATGCAAATGCTATGGCTAGCTTACTAAGGAATGCTATTAGTCAGGCCGGATTTTCTTTCCTAACCCACGCACCTGCCAATCAAATATTTCCTATCTTGCCCAACGAATTAATTGCCAAGCTGCAAGAAAATTATTCTTTTTATGTATGGGAAAAAATTGATGAACAGCATTCTGCCATTCGGCTAGTTACTTCGTGGGCTACAAGAGAAGATGCGGTTAGAGCATTTATTGAAGAACTCAACAATGCACTATAGTAAGGCTCTGTAGCTCGCTAGAAAAATCTATTGACAATCTACTAGCCTTTTGTGATAATACATACATACCGTCCGGTAGGTATGTATGGGGAGATGGAATGTAATATGACAAAAAATATGATAATAATAACAGCACTACGTTTGTTTTTATTACGAGGATACAAAAATGTTTCTCTGGTAGATGTGGCAAAAGAGATGGGTATCACCAAAGGCGGAATATACCATTATTTTGGTAGTAAGGAAGATCTGTTTCAAGTTGGTATTTGCTATTTATTTGGTCAATTTGAAGCTAAGTATGTAGAAGCTTTAGGTGCCGAGAAAAGCTTCCGGGAGACCTTACGATTTTTACTTGGTGGTGAGTTGGAGTTTTATATTGAAGGTTTACTTAATATGAAGCAAGGGGATTATCGCGCGAATAATGCAAGTCTGGCACTGGAAATTATGCATAACTTCCCAAACATTCAAGAAGAAATTGATCGCAGCCAATTAGAAGTTCGCGATATTATGGCAGGAAAATTGCAAAGGGCACAAGAAACAGGGGAAATTAGAAAAGACCTTGATGCACAAAACTTGGCCACCCTTGTGTTAGCTACATCTAGCGGACTAAATGTATTAGGTAAAAACTTAAATACCCCACTTATGCGCCAGCAAATGATTGACAGTGTTTGGCGATTGATTGGGGCATAATCTGCTTAAAAGAAACAAAAACTGTTTCTTTTTCTGTTCAACATACCGACTAGTAGGTATGTTGAGGCGGAAGTGATAGATAATTTATAAGGAGGCAGGAATAATGAAAGGTTTTAAGTTGAAATATTGGATCATTCCCGTAGTGTTCGTGATTGGTATGTTTGTAGTATTTCGCAGTGGGGCCTTCTCTAGCGGCAAAACCCCGCCCCCAGGTAATAATTCGGCTATAAATGTAAAAGCTGCAGAAGCTCAATATATAGATGCTGTGCCCAAATTAATTTTGAATGGTTCAATGGAAGGACAGACTTCAGCAACCGTTAGTGCAAAATTAGGGGGGCGCATTGAAGAAGTGATGGTACAAGAAGGACAATCTGTAAAAGTTGGTGAGATATTAGCTAAGCTCGAAAGTGTTGAGTTAGCTAACGCTGTGCGTACCGCTCAGGATGCTGTCAATAAAGCCCAGGTTAATTATGACTTAGCTATGACGGATTATAACCGCTATCAAAAGTTGCAATCTCTTGGAGCTATTTCCCAGCAACAATTAGATACAGCTAATGCTAAGGTGAGAATTGCTCAGGCGGAGTTGTCGAGTGCAACGAACAATCAAAGCAGTGCACAGCAGCAATATGGCTATGGCGTGATTACTGCCCCAGTTGATGGACTCGTAGCCAATGTAACGGCGACAATCGGTCAAGTGGTTTCTTCTGGTGCCGCCCTAATGACCGTACAGGATATTCGCCAAGTGTATGCGGTTGTTAATATTGAGCAAAAAGATTTAGGTCTAATTAAAATAGGTCAGAAAGCAGAAGTCATTGTTGATTCTTATGGCGATAAAATATTTGAGGGGACGATTGATACCATTAATCCGGAAGCCGGAGTAGGAAATCGGATGTTTCGCACTAAAATCAAAATTGATAATGTTGATGGACTGTTAAAGGCTGGAATGTTTGCACGGGTAGAATTGGCAACGGGCCAGTCAGCACAAATTTTAACGGTACCCCAAGCAGCGATTATTCAAACAAAAGGAATTTATTATGTTTTTGTCGTTGACAAGGATAAAGTGATACGCCAGCAAGTTGAAATTGGTGCTGTTACAGGACAGACCATTCAGATTAAATCGGGTATTGAGCCTGGGGCTAAGGTAGTCATTAGCAATGTAAGCCAACTTAAAGATAATGAAGGAGTTAAAATCGTAGAGTAGAGGAGAGCGTCATGAAAATCACGGAGATTAGCTTGCAACGCCCAGTATTTGCTACCGTGACAATACTGGCCCTTGTTGTGTTAGGCTTATTTAGTTATATGTCCTTAAATGTAGATGAATATCCAAATGTTGAAATACCAGTTGTTTCTGTGACGGCTACTTATCCTGGGGCATCGCCGGAACAAGTTGCTTCTAAAATCACACAAAAGGTCGAGGAAGCAGTGAGTGTTGTGGCTGGTATTGAACATATCACGTCAACGGTAAAAGAAGGATCATCAACAACGGTGATTCAGTTTACCATGGAAACTTCAGCGGCTACTGCTGCCCAAGACGTGCGGGATAAAGTGGGGAGGATGCAAGGTGTTTTGCCTGATGAGGCAGACGCTCCCATTGTTATGAGATACGATCCTTCGGCAACGGCAGTTGCTTCCATTGCTCTTACGGGCAATCTTAGTCCACGAGAACTGACGGTTATCGCTAATGATATAGTAGCCAAGAGACTAGAAGCAATTGCAGGGGTTGCCGCTGTCAATGTACAGGGGGGCATAGAACGAGAAATAAAAATTAATATGGATAGCAATAAAATTGCGGCTTATAATCTTACCATTCCTGAAATTATAAATAGTATACGCAGTGAAAATATGGACACTCCAGGCGGTAAAATCACGGATGGTAAACATGAGACTAGCTTACGTTCTGTCGGTAATTTATCGTCCCCAGATCAATTATTAAAATTGCCTATCGCCCAAAGAAGTGGAGTGCAAATTTATGTTAGCCATATTGCGACCATTGAGGATACAGGAAAGGATGCCCTTACCATTACAAAATTAAATGATAAAACTGCTATTGGTTTAGATATTATGAAACAGTCGGGCAGTAATACGGTAAAAGTAGTAGAAGATGCCAAGCTAGAACTAGAAAAAATTAAAAAAGAATTACCAGCAGGGACAGAGCTAGTAATGGTAAGAGATAATTCCAAAAAAATTAATGAATCTATTCATGATGTACTATTTAACCTAGTGATTGGTGGTTTCTTGGCAGTTGCTATTGTCTTTTTATTTTTGGGAAA
>JAPUES010000054.1:8360-9799 GCA_027492445.1 Sporomusaceae bacterium
ACCAAAAAATCAGGGATGTCAGGGGGAAAACCCATATCCCTAGTGATTCAAGGACCGTCCTTAGAAACCTTGGCGGATATTGGAGAACAAGTAGAGGAAATTATTGCTAGCACGCCAGGTGCCATCGATGTTTCTTCAAGCTATGAAGCAGGAAAGCCAGATGCGCAAATTGTAATCCAGCGGGATAAAGCGACAGATCTTGGCGTAACCACTGCCACCATTGCAAGTACGTTGCAAACCATGTTTAATGGCACCATTGTCACCCAATATCGGGATGAAAATGATTCCTATGATGTACGACTTATTTTAGCACCTGGTGATCGCCAAAGTCTTTCGGATGTAAATAATATATATGTAGCAAGTTCTAATAAAGGGAAAAATGGACAAACAATTATGGTTCCCTTACCACAAGTTACTGAGACTATATATACAACAAGTCCTACCCAAATCAAACGGTATGATCGTCAAAATCAGATTACGATTTCAGCCAATTTAAATGGAATCCCATTAGGTGATTTTAATACGGCATTCAACAAAAAATTAGCAGAAATAAAGCTGCCAGAGGGTTATCAATTTGTAGCGACTGGTCAATCCCAGCAAATGAAGGATGCTTTTACGGGGATTATCATGGCTCTCGCCATGGCAGTACTCTTTATCTTTTTTGTATTGGCTGCTCAGTTTGAAAGCTATATTGATCCTTTTGCCATTATGCTGGCCTTGCCGCTGGCAATCATTGGCGCCATATTAGGACTATTATTTGCTCAGAGTATGCTGAGTATGATGTCACTAATTGGGATTATTATGTTAATGGGTTTAGTAACAAAAAATGCTATTTTGTTAGTTGACTTTGCAAAACAGCGTATCGCCCAAGGCATCGAACGAAATGAAGCCTTGGTAGAAGCGGCCGTTGTGCGCATGCGACCTATTATTATGACGACCGCTGCGATGATCTTTGGAATGATTCCCTTGGCATTAGGCATTGGGCCCGGTGCTGAAGCGCGTGCTCCCATGGCTCATGCTATCATCGGCGGTTTGGTTACCTCTACCATATTGACCTTGATTGTTGTGCCTGTTGTATATACTTTATTAGATGACCTTAGGAAGAAAAAATAGAATTTCCATAATACAACTAAACAGTAAATCCTGAAAAGACTGTACATCCTTTGGATGAACAGTCTTTTCCTACGGAATCAGAAAGTATAACACTTTCTTGATTCCAAGCAAGGATAACTCAGGCTTGGCTGAGGCCAAGTTTTCTATGTCCTTAACAGTGAGTTCTCTTTGGAATTAACATTTTATAACATAATATGCTATTATATATTTATTTTTTAGGTTTTCTACGGTATAATTATTCTGATTCACAAATTTCCAATGGCAGTATTGTCCTTTAGCTGGTAGGCATGACACATTGGATTTTCATGAGTCTTTTATTTTACATT
>JAPUES010000054.1:9899-25682 GCA_027492445.1 Sporomusaceae bacterium
CCTTTAGCTGGTAGGCATGACACATTGGATTTTCATGAGTCTTTTATTTTACATTGTTTTAATACAAAAGATATTGAAATAGCGTACGTCTGTGGAAGAGTAAAATGGAGGCTGATGCTCTATGAATGAGGACTTTTATAAACAATTAATAAGCCAGTCACCCGTGGGTTATGCCTATCATAAAATTATATGTGATGCTGAGCAGCGTGCTTGTGATTATCAATTTATTGAAATAAATGCTGCTTTTTCCAAGCTTATAGGGCTACAGGCTGTAGATATAATTGGAAAGAATTTTACTGAAATTATGCCCAAAGTAAAAGGGTATAAAATAGATAGTATAAAATATTTTAGTGACATTGCGATAAATGGTGGTAAAAAAGAGTTTGAATATTATTCAGAACCTTGTCAGCAGTGGTTTCGGGGAACAGTATTTTCGCCTGAAGCTAACTATTTTGTGACCCATTTTGCTGATATTACAAAAGAAAAACTGCAATTATCAGCGATGGAAAGTATGGTTGCATTATCAGAGAATCTTTTACAGCTTAACGAACCAGAAATTGATTATCAAAAAATAACCGATGATTTTTTTAAGATTGTTGGTGCTAAATGTGCAGTATTTAACTTATTTGCCGAGGATGGAACAAATTTTACGACTATGGCAGTTTCTGGAGAACGAGCTTTCATAAAAAAAGTGAATGGTATTATCGGGTATGAAATAAAAGGGAATAAATGGGGATGTAGTCCAGAACGGGCTTTAAAATTTAAAGGGGCTAGAGTTACTCGTTTTTCTTCTTTTCAGGACATAGTAGATAATGATGTTCCCCAATCAATTCTTATTTTTTTGGAGAAAAAGTTTAACCTTGGAGAAGTTATTGTCATAAAAATTGAGAAAAATAATATTTTACTTGGTAATTTTATTATAATAATGGAAAAAGGAGAAAGCTTTGATAAAGAGGTCTTGGCGAATTTATATACCAGACAATTAGGCATGCTTATTGCTCGTAAACGAGCAGAAGATATGCTACACCAAGAAAGAATTTTTATCGAGGCCTTACTAGAAAGCGTTCCAGGATTTCTCTATGTTTATGACGAATTCGACAAGCTGATTCGTTGGAATAAGAAGCTGGAAGAAATGACGGGATACACGGCAGAAGAGTTACCTTATATGACCATTGATAGATGGTTTGAGGGGGAAGATTTCACCAGAGCTACTGCCGCCATTAAAGAGGTGCTTGAGACTGGGTATGGGAAGGTAGAGGTACCCCTACGAACGAAAGACGGCAAGAAACTCCCCATTTCTGTAAATGGAGTGCGTTTACTCTTAGGAGGAAAAGTTTACTTTACTGGGATTGGGCTTGATATAACCCAACGGAAACTAGATGAGGAAGAGTTGCGAAAGATACAAGCAAAGCAAACGGCGATGCTTTCCAATATTTCAGATGTGATTACCATTGTAGATGAAACAGGCGTTACACAATATAAAAGTCCTAATAGTGAAAGGATTTTTGGTTGGAAGCAAGAAGAACTCATTGGTAGGAGCTACTTAGAAACAGTCCATCCAGAGGATAGGAAGCGTCTGCATAAGGAATTTCAAGAACTTATAAAAAAAGGTAATGGTGAGACGGTCAATACGATATGTCGCTATAAAAAGAAAGATGAAAGCTACTTGACAGTGGAAATTAATGGTATCAACCTCTTGGAACATGCCGATATCAAAGGGGTGCTCGCAAGCTATCATGACATCACCGCCCGGACGTTAGCAGAGGATGCACTTAAGGAAAGCGAAGAAAGATTTGCTCTTGCTATTGAAGGAACCCAAACAGGATTATGGGATTGGGATATGATTAATGATCGCCTTACTTATTCGGCCCGCTGTTTAGATATGCTTGGATACGAGAAGGATGAATTAATGGGGAAAATTTCAGCCTTTACAGAGATATGTCATCCCGATGATTTTTTAGATATGAAAAAAGTGATGAAAGAGTATCTTGCTGGGACAATAAACCATTATAAAGTTACCTATCGCCTGCTTCACAAGGATGGAAATTGGCGATGGTTTGTGAATCGCGGTGGCGTTTTGAAAAATATAGAAGGAACTCCTTATCGTTGGGTAGGGACGATTGTTGATATTACTGCACAAAAAAACATGGAGGAAGCATTAAAAGAAAAGGAAGAAAGCTATAAACATTTATTTGAATTTTCAGGGGTTGCCATTGGCTATTGTAAGCCTGACGGTTCGGTAATTTCCTATAATAAAAAAGCCGCAGAATATATTAATTTTTTGACGCAAGAGTTTGTAGGAAAGTCAATTTATGAACTTTTTCCGAAAAAACGTGCTGATGTTTATATGGAAAGAATCAAAAAAGCAGTAATAAGTGAATGTACACAAGAATACGAAGATTATATTGTATTAGCTAATAAACCTATGTGGCTGCTCAGTACGTATAATAAAATTATGGATTTAAATGGCGGCATTGCAGGAATCCAAATTATTTCTCAAGATATCACAGACCGTAAACAAAGTGAACAAGAACTAATCAAAGCCAAAGAAGCAGCAGAGGGATCCAATGCGGCAAAAAGTCAGTTTTTGGCGAATATGAGTCATGAAATACGGACGCCAATGAATGGTTTCATTGGTATGATGCAACTATTAGAGCTGACAGAACTGACAGAAGAACAAAAGGAACTGATACAAATTTCTCGAACCACCTCAGATTTACTCTTGAGCGTTATTAATGACATTCTTGACTACTCAAAAATAGAAGCAGGTATGATACAATTAGAAAAGATACCTTTAAACATTAAAACCTTGCTTCGAGATGCCGTCGGCTTATTTGAAGTTTCTAGCAAACAAAAAGGGTTAATTATTGAAAACTTCATTGACGAGAGCGTTCCTGAGGAGCTACTTGGTGATCCGTTTCGGATTCGGCAAGTCTTATCTAATTTAATCGGGAATGCAGTTAAATACACCCATCGGGGAAAGATATATATTACTGTCAACAACATGGGGGAAACTGAGAATGGAAAACTAAAACTAGAATTTGCTATAAAGGATACGGGAATTGGAATTGCTGCGGATAAAATAAGCCTTCTTTTTAAAAGTTTTAGTCAAGTGGATAATTCTAATACGCGCAATTATGGGGGAACGGGACTCGGACTTACCATCGCCAAAAGGTTGGTAGAAAAAATGGGTGGTAACATTGGCGTAGAAAGTAGAGAAGGAGAGGGCAGTAGCTTTTACTTCACTTGTATTTTGGAGCTGTTTCGCGATGAGGAGTATATAGAACCTTTAGAGCAGGGACCAAGACAAACTCAACAAGGAAAAGTACGAAAGGTACTTATTGTGGAAGATGATGCAGTTAGCAGGATGGTTACAGAAAGAATTGTGCGGGGTAAGGGCTGGAAGGCTGAAGTGGTGAAAAATGGGGAGGAAGCTGTAGCTGCCGTAGAACAAAAAAACTTTGATATTATTATTATGGATGTGCAAATGCCCGTTATGGATGGCTATGCAGCCACTAGAATCATTCGAGAAAGGGAGAAACTAACCAATTTACATATCCCTATCATTGCTATGACGGCCTATGCACTAAAGGGAGATAAGGAAAAATGCTTAGCAGTAGGGATGGATGATTATTTATCAAAGCCATTGAATATATATGAATTTTATGAAATGGTGGAACGCTGGTGTACTTGAAAGGGGGGGGCGATTTTGTTATCAGAAACAATCATACAAAAAGTACTGAATGCCGCGCTTGAAACAGGTGGAGATTTTGCAGAAGTTTTTGTCGAGGACAAAATAAGCAATTCCTTAAATATGATTGGCGGTATTGTTGATAAGGCCCTTTCAGGGCGAGATTTTGGTATTGGCCTTCGAATTTTTAAAGGATTCTTTTCGGTGTATGCTTATACCAATGATGAAAGTGAAAAAAATCTTATTAAAGTGGCGCGGAGTGCTGCCCAAGCAATTACAGGGCAACAACAAGATATAGTATTTGATTTGCGAAAAAATGTCTTTAAAAATGCCCATGAGATAAAGATAATGCCAAATAGCATTGGTAAAAAACAAAAAATCCAATGGATGCGTAGAGGACATGTGGCCGCCATTGGTTATGATTCAGTGATTACTCAGACCAATATTGCTTTTGCTGATTCTGTGCAACATGTTTTAATTGCCAATACCCAAGGCGTTTTTGCCGAAGATGTGCGGAGCAGAAACCGTCTAGCAATTAGTGCCATGGCTACGAATGCCTCGGAGAAGGAAACAGGTTTCGTAGGACCTGGATATTTTGGCGGCCTAGAATATATGGAGCAGCTAGATGTAGAAACCTATGGGAGAGAAGCCGCCCGCAGTGCGAAGACTATTTTAAATGCCAGCTTTGCTCCTTCTGGTCAGCTGCCCGTGCTTATTGATAATGGCTTTGGCGGCGTTCTCTTTCATGAGGCCTGTGGGCATGGACTCGAGGCCACAAGTGTTGCCTACAAAACCTCCATTTTCACAGATCGACTAGGGGAAATGGTGGCTTCACCTTTGGTTACGGCCTATGATGATGGGACAATGGTGAATACTTGGGGCTCTTTAAATATTGATGATGAGGGCATGAGAACCCAAAGAAACCTACTTATTGAAAATGGAGTGTTAAAAGGCTACTTAATTGATAACTTAGGTGGTCGTAGAATGAAAATGGCGCCAACGGGTTCTGGGCGCCGAGAATCCTACCGCTATGCTCCCACCTCGCGCATGAATAATACCTATATTGCCGCAGGCCAATCTACCCCAGAAGAAATGATTGGGAGTATTGAATTTGGTATCTATGCAAAACATATGGGCGGGGGCTCTGTAAATACGGCGACGGGAGACTATAATTTTAATGTGCGAGAAGGGTATGTCGTTCGTCATGGGAAAATTGCTGAAGCCATCAAAGGGGCAACCTTAATTGGGAACGGCATGGATACTTTGCAAAAAATCGATATGGTTGGTAATAACCTAAAACATGAAATTGGTATGTGTGGTTCGGTGAGCGGCACTGTTCCCGTTACAGTGGGACAGCCCATGCTAAGAGTTGCAAAGCTCACGGTGGGCGGCAGAAAGGAGGATAAGTAGTGGAGATAGAAGATTTTCAAACAAAACTTTTTGCAAAGGGCAAACAGAAAGGTTTTCGTGAAATGGAGACTTATTACTCTGCTACTAAGTCTACCACTGTCAATGTGTTAGACCATGAGATGAAAAATTTTGCTATTAACGAACAAAAAGGTATCTCTTTTCGAGGCATTTATAAAGAGAAAATGGGTTATTCCTATACGGAAAAGATAGACGAAACCTCAATTGAATTATTGGTAGTAGAGGCGATGGAGAATGCTGAAAGTATTGAAATGGATGATAAGGAAGAACTATATGCTGGTGCCCAGCATTATGAAACAGTCAATCAATATTCAGAAGCAGTCACCAATATTTCGCCCCAAGAACTAATAAAGGTAGCTTTTTCCATGGAAAACATTGCTCTGCAAGTCCATCCCTTTGTGAAAAGAGTCATTCAATGCAGTGCGGTAAAGTCCGAAGGAGAAAGAAGCATTGTCAATACCAAGGGGTTACATTGTACTTCAAAATATACCAATGTATCAGCAGGGATCTATCTAATGGCAAATGATGGAACGGAAACGGCAACTGCCTATGAGTCAGACTTTACATGGAAAGATTTTGTTGCCATAGATAGTAAAGAAATTGCCGAGAAGGCGGCAAGAGAAGCTCTTTCCAAACTAGGAGCTGATTCTATTGACACAGGTAATTATCCAATTATCCTACGCTATGATACGGCTACTCAATTGCTTAACTCTTTTGTTAGTAATCTCTCTGGAGAAGTAATAGAAAAGGGCTTTTCTCGCCTAAAAGGTAAGCTCGGTGAAACAATTGCAGGGGCTAATATTACAATCATTGATGACCCTTTTATGCCAGATGCACCAGGAGCAACGGCTTTTGATGGAGAAGGCTACCCAACGAGAAGAAATGAATTGGTGAAAGAGGGTATACTTCTCAGTTTTATGCACAATCGAAAAACGGGGAACAATGCAGGAACAGAGTCTACAGGAAATGCTGTAAAAAGCGGATATAGTGCGCCTCTTTCTGTAGGACCCCATAATCTATATATACAGCCTGGGCAAGTATCTCTTGAAAATCTCATTGAAAGAACGGACCAAGGAATCTTTGTTGTAGAATTACAAGGCACCAATGCGGGAATTAATGCTGTGTCAGGGGACTTTTCCCTTTCTGCCATTGGTTTTCTCATTGAGAAGGGTAAGCTCGGTCGTCCTATTAATCAAATTACCTTAGCAGGAGATCTATACGAAGTATTACATAATATAGAAAGCGTCGCCAATGATTTACGCATTAAAGGCACTGTATCATCCCCGTCGCTTAAAATAAAATCCTTAACGGTCTCAGGAAAGTGATATTGATCATACACGTTACTATGCCCTTTCGCATACTATATTATAGCTAAAGGAGGGGATAACGTGGAAGAAGATAGAAGACCCAAGTGTGACGGTTGTTGCACCTTGCGATTTGAGGTTGCACCTGCCAATCGGCCACCAATGATTGCGGCGCCTTTTTGGCTGCAAGCAACAGCTACTGGTGAGATTTGTGGACATGGAAATGAAGGCCATGTTCAGGTCGCGGCTCTAGGGTTAATTCCCTTTGGAGTATATACCTTATTTTTTGCTACGGACCGAGGACCTTGGCCAGCAGGGCCGCTAGATGCCTCTTATACAGGGGATGGCTTTGATCCTAACCGCTTAGTTGTAAATGGCGAGGGTATACTAAGCTACTATGTTGCACCCCTAGATTTCAATCCTTTAAAAGGTGTTCCAACTCCTAGTGGTATAGCAAAGATTCTTGGTGTGGTAATGAATTATCATCCTAATGGCAGTACCAATGGTTTGAGTCCAGGAGTGGCAAATGTAGATGTATTTGATCAACTCATTGCCCCAATGTGCTATCCCCGGCAGGATTAGTAATTGCTGTGCAAAAAGGCTATGGCTTGATAATCTGGATAAAATTATCAAGGCATAGTCTTGTTTTTTTAGACTAAAAAGGTTTACAGCAAGTTTGTGTCGAATAGCCCCACAATACAAAAGTTATTTCGGCTTGATACATATAGTGATTAAGTAAATCAATAGTCCAGTTTCAAGAGTGACAGAAGAATTGTAAAAAATAGAAGTCATGCAAATAGTCTTAAAAGGGAGAGTTATAATGAATGATAATTATTTAAAAAAAGAACTATATGATCTAGTAAAAACCAATCCAAGTATATTTGATTTTATTCAATCTGGTTCTTTAGATGGAATGTGGTATTGGGATTTAGAAAATGCCGAGAATGAATGGATGAGTCAAAAGTTTTGGGAGACACTAGGTTATGATCCCTTGGAAAGAAAACATCTTGCTAGTGAATGGCAGGATATTATTTTTCAAGAAGATTTAAAGGTTGCATTACAAAATTTTCAAAAGCATTGTGCGGATGCCACTTATCCTTATGATCAAATTGTCCGCTATAAGCATAAAAATGGTTCGACGGTATGGATAAGGTGCAGAGGACTAGCCATTCGAGATGAGAATGGGAAAGCAATTCGTATGCTAGGAGCACATAGCGATATTACAAGGTTAAAGCAAGCTGAAAACGAGATTAGAAATTTATCGGATGAATATGAAAAAGTATTTAATGGAACGCAGGATGCTATGTTTTTAATAGGGGTAACAGACAATAATCAATTTCGCTATATTAGAAATAATCTTGCACATCAGCTGAAAACGGGTATCACTCTAGAACAATTAAGAAATAAAACGCCACAAGAATTACTTGGCAGTGAACTTGGTGATAAAGTGGCAGAAAACTATCAAAGATGTGTTACTAGAAAACACGCAATTACCTATGAAGAAGAATTGGACTTAGGGAAGAGTACTCGGATTTGGTTAACAACATTAACACCAATTGTAAAAGACGAAAATATATCCTATATTGTTGGTTCATCAGAAGATATAACAGAGCGCAAGAGATTAGAATTGGAACTGGAGAATAGTGCAAATTACGACAAGCTTACCAAAATACCGAATCGCAGGTTGCTGTTTGAAAAATTAAAAAAAATGTTAATTGAGAATAAAAGAGATGGGAATCAATTCGCAATTATGTTTATTGATTTAGATGGGTTTAAGGCAATTAATGATAATTACAGCCATGAAGTAGGGGATAAAGTATTGATTACGGTAGCAGAGCGTTTATTGGAGTGTATTCGTGAGTCTGATGTGGTAGCGCGAATGGGCGGTGATGAATTCGTTATCATTCTCCGTAATATAAAGAGTAAAGATAATGTAGGGGAAATTGCACAAAAAGTACATTTAACCTTAAAAGAAAACATGTATTTGGATCAACAGCAATGTAATGTAGATTCATCAATTGGAATTGCCCTATATCCTGAAAATGGTGTAGATCCTGATACCCTTTTACGCAATGCCGATACTGCTATGTATGCTGTTAAGAAAAATGGAAAAGGTGGTTATCAATTCTTTTAGCAATTTATTTTATAATACTGTAATATCCGATATACTACCAAGGAGAAGAATAAGGAGAAACGATGGCAGAAAAAAAAGTATATGCTGTGCGCAAGGGACGACAGACTGGCCTATTTTATAGTTGGCCAATTTGTCAGGAACATATTAAGGGCTATTCAGGAGCAGAATATAAAAGTTTTAAGACAGAGGCAGAGGCCAAAGACTATTTGGCAGGGGGAGCAAGCATTGCTAAGCTAGAACCCGTTGCCACTATGGAACCTTCTCCTGATACTATGCTTGCCTATGTGGATGGCAGTTATAATAGTACTACTCAGGAATATTCTGCTGGGGTAGTGATTTTATGGCGAGGAGAGGAAATCAACTTTAGTGAAAAGGCTGATGATCCTAGTCTTAAAAGTATGCGAAATGTGGCAGGCGAAACCATGGGGGCCCAAATTGCCATGAGGTATGCCCTAGAGCAAGGAGCGCGTACAGTGGTTATTTATCATGATTATGAAGGGGTAGAAAAATGGTGTACCAGAGCCTGGGACGCTAAGCAAGTGGGTACGCAAAAATATAGACAGTATTATGACCTAGCTGCTCAAACACTAGATATTCGTTTTGTAAAAGTCAAAGCACATTCAGGAGATAAATATAATGAACAGGCCGATCATCTGGCAAAAGCAGCACTCGGCTTAAAATAAGACAAAACGACGAAAATAATTGCCCGCATGTGTTATCTACGTTGGGGTTAGCAATGCTATAGAATAAGACTCTGCATTGGAAATTTTGATAAAATTACCAATGCAGAGTCTTATGTGGTTTATAACAAATAACTCAAGAATTAATGTATTATTTCACAGCTTTAAGGTGGTTGATGGCAGCTTCTTGGTGGAAGAGGCGTTCGTTCAATGCCATTAAGTGGTCATTTGTTTCAGCAACATCCTCTTTAGTAGCAAGGTGCACTAAAGCTTCTTTGTTTAAGGTGGTTAATTTTAGCCCGTTTAATTCAGCGTTAGTAGTTTCAATACTATGGAGGATAGCTTTGATGACTTGTGTATTTTCATCTTGTTGAGTCTTGGTTGCCATATCAACCTTCATGGCTGTCATGTCAACCTTCATGCCTGTCATATCAACCTTTATACCGGATACTTCGTTATCCAGTTTATCTATTCTAGTAATAATCTGTTGTTGACCATCAAGTATTTGCCGTAGCATTTGTTCCATTGACTATACCTTCTTTCCGCTAAATGAATGTTTTTGGCATGATGTAGTATGATAGTCATATTATAATGCTTATAGTTATTAAAATACAAGTAAAAGGACATCTTTAATGAATGGTATTGATATCCAATTTAGTGGTGTTTTGTAGAAATCTAAAAAGGAATTTGAATAGCCGTTTGACGAATATAACAAGTAGCAAAGAAGAGGGGTGCAATAGAATGACGAAAGAAGAAATTATAACTCTAAAGCCAGGGCAGGATCTAGATATTAAAGTGGCTTTAACTATTATGGACTACCTTTGGCTGAAACATTTATTACAGTTTAGTGCAGAGCTTGCCGTGAAGTGGCTAGGTACGCCTGAAGATCTTAGGAATTCTAGTGGTATGTATGTTCCTGTGCCAGACAGTCAGTTTGTGGAATTAAAAGAACGGGAAAATTTTGCCGAGGCCGTGCTACCTTTTTCTAGTGAAATGGGAGCAGCTCAGCTGGTGATTGCTAAGATGCAGGAATTAGGGTATGAATATCACTTGGAAGAAAAGAGTGAAGAGGGAAGTAGTCAATATTATGCCAATTTTACTAAGGATGATAGTCATTTTAGTCAAGAGGGAATGGGCTTTAGAAGGGTGCCAGAGGCAATTGTCAAAGGGGCATTAGTAGCAATAAAAAGATGATAGTATATAAAAATCCAAGAAATGATTGCATCTAGCAAGGTATTCTTGGATTTTTTCTTGCGGAATCAGAAAGTATAACACTTTCTTGATTCCAAGCAAGGGCAACTAAGGATTGGCTGAGGCCAAGTTTTCTATGTGCAGGAATTTATGATTTTGGTATGGAAGTATTATAAAGGATAAAAAATATATTTTTAGAAAAAATTAGTATAGAAGATAAGGAGTAAGCCTTCATAGAGGCAGACAGAAGTGAAATGAACGTATTAAATATCTTTGAGATTATTGGGACAATCGCCTTTGCTGGAGCAGGGGCTTTGGTGGGGATACAAAAGAAGCTAGATGTTTTTGGCATCTTTATGTTAGCCTTGGTCACGGCTGTAGGGGGTGGTATTGTCCGCGATGTTTTGATTGGCATTACACCGCCTACCGCTTTTTTATACCCCATGTTTACAATTATCAGTTTAGTGACGGCGATTATTACCTGCTTTGGTTATAAATGGTTTAATAAATTTAATAATATAATTTTACTTTGTGATGCCATTGGACTAGGGGCTTTTACAGCAGCAGGTGCCAATATGGCTTTTAGCTATGAATACAATCGACTGTTTATCACTGTCATGATGGCAGTGCTTAGCGGCGTGGGCGGCGGTATTATTCGCGATGTATTTGTAGGAGATGTTCCTCTTATCTTTCGCAAAGAAGTATATGCTGTGGCTTCTATTGTTGGTGCACTTTGCTACTTTTATAGTAGGCCCTTCTTGCCAGGCAATGCCCCTATGTATTTATGCTTTGTAGTGACGGTGGTCATTCGTATCGTTTGTATGAGATATGATATTAATCTACCCGTACTAGGTGCCAACATCCAAAAGAAAAATTAATCAAGTAGGAGAGTAAACGATGGATAATAAGAAAATCAAGCAGTTGCAAACGGGAGATCAGCTTCAGAGCTTCTTTTTGATTAAGGCGGCTGATCGTAAAACAACCAGTACCAATAAAACTTATCTAGATTTAACCCTCGTTGATCAGACGGGAGAAATCAATGCTAAGCTATGGGATTATAATAGTGAAGAAGGAGAACAGTATATTCCTAATACCTTAGTGAAAGTTAAGGGCAGCGTTACGGAGTGGCAAAATAAACTGCAACTTAAAATTGATAAGATTAGAGTGGCGATAGAAGAGGATAAGCTAGATATAGGAGACTTTGTACCCGTCGCCCCTTATAGCCCTGAATTTATGTATGCTGAAATTGAAAGTTATATTCATAAGATAAAACATCCAGATATACATAAGATTGTAGCAAGCTTAGTTGCTACTCATAAAGAAAAGCTACTACTTTATCCCGCGGCCAAACAAAATCATCATGCGGTACGTTCTGGGCTCATGTATCACATTATGACCATGCTAAGGATGGGAGAAAAGGTTTGCGAGATTTATACGAAGCTCAATAAAGATTTATTGTTTGCAGGCGTTATTTTACATGATATTGCCAAGACGTCAGAGATGAATGCCAGTGCACTAGGCATTGTTTCTGAATATACAATTGAAGGGGAATTGCTAGGCCATATTATTCAAGGGATAAAAATGATTGAGAAAACAGCGACGGAGCTAGAAGCGGATCCAGAAGTGTCCTTATTGCTCCAGCATATGATTCTTTCCCATCACTATGAACCTGATTTTGGCAGTCCTAAAAGACCGATGATTCCAGAAGGTGAAATCCTTCATTATTTAGATATGATGGATGCTAGAATGTATGATATGCATAAGGTGCTAAGTAATGTGGAAGAAGGAAAACTTTCAGAAAAAGTATGGCTACTCGATAATCGAAAGTTATATAAAGCCGCTGTACATAGAGAAGGGGAATAAAATAGGGGCACAACGAAGTTTTTAACTTCGTTGTGCCCTTATTTTAAAAAAAATTATAATTTTAATTGTGTTTTAATGCGTTCTACTGCTTCAAGGGTAGCTTCTTTATTACCAAAAGCAGTTAAACGGAAATACCCTTGGCCTGAGGGGCCAAAACCAGTACCTGGCGTACCGACAATATGAGTTTCTGTCAGCAACTTATCAAAAAATGCCCATGAATCCATACCTTGTGGTGTTTTGAGCCAAATGTAAGGAGCATTCACGCCGCCAAAGGTTTCAAGGCCAATGCTTTCTAAGCCGTCTTTAATGATTTTGGCATTGGTCATATAATAATTAACTAATGCTTTTACTTCGGCTTGCCCTTCTGGGGAATAGACTGCTTCCGCACCCTTTTGGATAATGTAGGGTGTGCCATTAAACTTTGTAGTTTGTCGGCGGTTCCATAATTTATTTAAAGAATAACCTTCGCCGCTAGCGGTAAGTCCCATAACGGTTTTAGGTACCACGGTAAAGGCGCAGCGCGTACCAGTAAAGCCGGCAGTCTTGGAGAAAGACCGAAATTCGATTGCTACTTCTTTGGCGCCTTCAATTTCATAAATACTGCGCGGAAGTTCTGGATCTTGAATATAAGCTTCGTAAGCAGCATCAAATAAAATGATGGAACCGTTGGCCTTGGCGTAATCCACCCATTTTTTTAGTTCTGCCTTTGAAAGGGTAGTGCCGGTAGGGTTGTTAGGCACACATAGATAAATAAGATCTACTTTTTCCTTTGGCAGTTCAGGGGTAAAGTTATTTTCAGCGTTACATGGCAAGTAGGCGACATTAGCAAAAATGCCATTAGAAAATTCGCCCGTTCTGCCAGCCATAACGTTGGTATCAAGGTAGACAGGGTAAACCGGATCGGTAATGGCTACCTTATTGTCCACGCCAAAAATTTCTTGGATATTACCGACGTCACTTTTAGAACCATCACTAACAAAAACTTCATCCGTGTCTAATTGAACGCCGCGAGGGGCATAGTCAGTAGCAATGATTTTTTTGATGAGGAAATCATAGCCTTGTTCTGGGCCATAGCCACGGAAGGTTTCGGCGGTTGCCATTTCATCAACGGCTTTATGCATACCTTCAATAACAGCAGGTGTTAGAGGTTTGGTAACATCACCGATGCCAAGGCGGATAATATTTGCCTCTGGATTTTCAGCTTTAAAAGTAGTAACCCTTTTAGCGATTTCGGCAAACAAATAGCTGCCTTGTAATTTTAAATAATTTTCATTGATTAATGCCATGTTATAAACTCCCTTCAAAATAACGTGTATCCTATGAACAAAGAATTGCCTGTTATCGCAACCTGTATTGCGTATGACAGAAATTTATTTTCCCATATATAAGATTTAATTATACAATATGGGGCAACTTTCCTGCTTATATGTAGAAAATATCAGCAAAATCCTTAGGTATACAAGATTAAGGTTGCTTTTCTACTTTTGAAAAATGAATGGTTAGATTCACAATTTCTGGATGACTGCCAATGCGGACGGGTGGTCCCCAGGTACCAATGCCGCAGGAAACAATAATTTGGAGGCTTTCTTTGCGAAGATAGCCCCAGTCCACTTCATATATTCTTTTGGTAAGTAGATTATTAGGAAAAAGTTGCCCTAAATGGGTATGACCAGATAGTTGTAAGTCAGCACCTTCCCGAGCCCCATCTTGTAAACTATGGGGTTGGTGATCGAGGAGTAGAATGGGTAAGGTATGATTAATGCCGGTCATGAGGGTTCCTAAATCCAGCCTACTAGTACCTGTATAACGCTCTTTCGACAAGTCATCACGTCCCACAAGATAAAAACTATCGTTTATCAACGTCCATTGATCGCGAAGAATATGGACATTGCCTTGTTCAAAGTATTTCATTGCTACTTCAGGCTTTTGGTCAAAGTATTCATGATTGCCGAGAATGGCATAGGTGCCATATTTAGGCCTTAGGCGGGCAAAGTTGTCAATCATATTTTGATTGACAAGCACATCCACTTTGCTGTCAATCATATCGCCAGCCAAGAGTACAATATCTGGCTCTAACTGATTGATGCGATTAATAAATTTGGTTAAACGCTTATTATCGATAATGTTCCCGAGGTGAATATCTGACACCATTACTACATGTAATGTTTCTAAGGACCCTGCTGCTTTCGGAATGGTAATTTCATAATTGCGAGTTTGGGGGTGGCGAGCATTCCAGGTTCCATAACTAATCAAAGCAATTGTGGTGCAAAAAATTAGCGTTACCATGAGGGCAGAGTGCCTTGTTAAACTATGAGGCAGAAAAGTCTTTTGTTTGTGCAGGAACCGCAAGATATCAATAAATAGGGTAGTGAGGCATAAATAATATAAAGTAGCTAACCAAAAAGCGCCAAGGAGTGTCAAGTTATCAATAAAAGGAGAGGGGAATAAGGTTTCTCCTAAACGCGCCAAGGGATAAGCGGCTGCAAGGATGCCGATGACCAATTTATAGTACTTACCTCGTAGAGAAGAACGTTTGAGCTTTAGACCTTGCCAACCACGCCAAGCGATGTAGTAATTAGCAACGCTATAAATGATAAACATGAAGGTTATGATTAGATACAACTGGATATTCATAGTAGTGACTGCGCTCCTTTAGAGAATCATCATAATATAGTATTACGGTCTCTTCTTTATCTATACTATGTATTATAATTTCGCGGTCAGAGTAGTTTTTCCTGCATTTGAGAATATCTAGCTTGGTACTTTCGATTTATAGGTTAATATATAGAAACAGCTGTTAGCTACCTTACGGCAGATAACAGCTGTTTCGTAAATTTTACTCGCCTAAAATAGCTTTCAAATCTTCATCAGGAGTAGTGATAAGCTGTAGACCAAAGCTTTCGTTTAATACCTGAAACACATTTGGCGAGATGAAGGCAGGAGGCGTAGGGCCAATGCGGATGTTTTTAACACCAAGGTGAAGCAAGGTTAAGAGGATGGCCACAGCCTTTTGCTCATACCAAGAAAGAACAAAGGATAAAGGTAAATCATTTACGCCGCATTTAAAGACGCTAGCTAAGGCAACGGCAACTTGAATGCCAGAATAGGCATTGTTACATTGGCCTAAATCCAATAAGCGGGGAATGCCATCAATATCGCCAAAATCAATATCATTAAAACGATATTTACCGCAAGCCACAGTCAGGATTACGCAGTCTTTAGGCACTTTTTGCGCTAGTTCAGTGTAGTAATTGCGTCCAAGTTTAGCGCCATCACAGCCGCCAATAAGGAAGAAACGTTTAATTTTACCTGTTTTCACAGCATCTACAATTTTGTCAGCTAAGCTCAGAATAACGTTGTGGTGAAAGCCTGTAGGTAAGGTGTAGCTACCAGCTGTTTCTAGTAACATAGGGAGTGCTTTCGCATGGGCAATGATTTCTGAGAAATCACGGTCAAGGATTTGTTTCCCGCCTTGTAAACCTGTGATATTAC